>JABMPV010000474.1 GCA_013202595.1 bacterium | reverse complement strand
GGTCCAGTCGATCATGACCCGGCTGAAGATCCCTGCGGATGTCCCCATCGAGGCCAAGATGGTCAGCAACTCGATCGAGCGGGCCCAGCGCCAGGTCGAGGGCCAGAACTTCGAGATCCGCAAGAACGTCCTCAAATACGACGAGGTGATGAACACCCAGCGCAAGGTGATCTACCGGTGGCGCAGCGAAGTCCTTCAGGGTGGGGACACCGATGAATTGGTCAGAGAGTGGATCTCCGAGGCGGTGACGCTGGCAGTCGAGACCACCATCAGCAATGAAGTCGGTCCGGAGGACTGGAGTCTCGATGAGCTGCTGCGGCGGATCGCAGTCCTCTACGACACAGGCGTGACTGCAGACGATATCCGGGGCCTGAAGGACGTCGACGATGTCGTCGAATCCTTTGTCGAAGACGCCCAGAAGGCGTACGACCGCAGGGCTGTGGAGTTCGGCGAGGATCTGCTGAGGCGACTCGAGCACACCGTCGTCCTGTCCATCGTCGACACCAAATGGCGGGAGCATCTCGCCGAGATGGACTATCTCCGCTCCGGCATCGGTCTGCGCGCGATGGGTCAGCGTGATCCGCTCACCGAGTATCAGCGTGAGGGGTTCGACATGTTCTCCGACATGGTCGATTCGCTGAAGGAAGATTCGGTCCGGTATATCTTCAGGGCCCAGATGGTCGAGCAGCAATCCCGACCCGACCCAGTGGTCCGGCTCCAGGGGACCGGTGGAGCGGCGCTCAAGCGGCAGGCCTCCGTCAGGGACAAGACCGGTCGCAACGACCCGTGCCCCTGCGGCAGCGGCAAGAAGTACAAGCGCTGCCACGGCGCAGCAGCCTGACGGCCACCGCTGTCCGAGGTCCGACGTCCGTGCTTCACGCCGAGGTCTTTAGTCCTTCGGAGTGAGTAGACGCCTTTCTGACGGATTGCGGATGTCGGAATGCGGATGGCGGAGTGGCAGGCAGTGCTTCGCTGGCTGCCACTCCCACTAACCTCTCGCGGGCTATGGACCTCGACCCCCGTGCCGTTATCGCCGATCTCTCTTCGCGCCTGACCGAGGCGCGCGAGTTTCTCGATATCGACGGCAAGATCACCGAGTTGGAGAAGCTGCGAATACTCGCGTCCGACCCGACCCTCTGGGAGGATCCCGATCGGGCGCGAAACGTCACCCGCACCCTGGCCAGTCACGAGGGCATCGTCGCCCACGTCGAGCGTCTGCAGACTTCCATCGACGACGCCGGTCTGTTGCTCGAGATGGCGGCAGATGAGGGTGACGAGTCGGCCGTCGCCGAAGTCGTCGCCGAGGTGGGCCGGGTCGACAAGGACCTTGCCGACCTCGAACGCGAGAGCCTCTTCTTCGGCGAGTACGACGATCGCCCGGCCATCCTCAGCGTCCACGCCGGAGCCGGGGGGGTCGATGCCGCCGATTGGGCCGACATCCTGCTGCGCATGTACTTGCGTTATCTGGAGCAGAAGGGATTCTCCGTCGAGATCGACGAGTACCTCGGCGCAGAAGAAGCCGGCATCCGTTCGGCGACGATCACCGTGCGCGGCGAGCACGCCTACGGGTATCTCGAGGGCGAGCGTGGCACACACCGTCTGGTGAGGATCAGTCCGTTCGACTCGGCCAATCGCCGGCACACGGCTTTCGCAGGGGTCGACGTGATACCCGAGGTCGAGGTAGAGGACGTCGAGATCGATCTCGACGACCTGCGGGTCGATACCTACCGGGCCTCTGGATCCGGCGGCCAGCACATCAACAAGACAGATTCAGCCGTGCGCCTCACCCACCTCCCGACGGGGATCGTCGTGGCATGCCAGGCCGAGCGATCGCAACTGCAGAACCGCCAGCGAGCGATGGCCTTGCTGGCTGCCCGTCTCGCAGTGCAGGCCCGCCACGATGCGCGGGCAGAGATCGATGAGATCAGGGGCGAGCAGACCGAAGCCGGCTGGGGCCGTCAGATCAGGTCGTATGTGATGCAGCCGTACCAGATGGTCAAGGACCTGCGGACCGACGTCGAGGTCGGCAACATCATGGGCGTCCTCGACGGCGATCTGGACAAGTTCGTGGACGGCTACCTCTCCTACCGCCGCTCCCAGGCCGGATAGTCGGCAGGTCCGGCGTCGCCCTGCGGGCGGCTTTCCGACATCCGACGTCCGACGTCCGATCCAATGGTGCGTGATGCCCGACTCAGGTCGATGTCGTCAGCCTGGGACTGGCGGATGT
>JABMPV010000473.1 GCA_013202595.1 bacterium | reverse complement strand
TGACGAGCCGCCGCATCCTCACCCCCGTCCTGGTCGCTCTCCTCCTGGTCGCCGGTGCCTGTTCCGGCGACGTCGCCGGAACAGGCACCGGCGACCAGGAGGAGAGCGACCAGGACGGGGGTGAGGATGCGGCGGCTCGTCATGACAGTACGAGGATACGGCCGCAGGCCGCGCTGAGGTCGTGCGAGGGGCGGTTGAGCGGCTCCGCCGATTCCCGAAGGATACCGGGCACGGTTGCAGTATCAGTCCGGTATCCCTCAATCAGTTGCCGCCACCCGTCCGCTGCCTGGCCGAGGTCAGTATCTCGGCTGGCGCTCTGCATCGACGCCGCTGAATCAGCACAGATGACAACTCGGCTGTCTCACCGGATCGACGGGAGGGCGAACTCAACTGAAGCGAAGTCTCGACAGGTGTGCTGAGAGGCTCCTGACGTGACGGCGCCCTCAGGTGACTGCGATTTGAGTACACCCCCTCCGCTCAGGGAGTGTCGTGGCTCCCGGGCACTCAACGGTGAGTCTGCCGGAGGTGAGGTGACACTCTTGCTTCACGCCGTGAAGCAAGGATTGCCCCGATGACGACTAATACGACACCGCCGACGGCGATGAGTGCGACCTCGTCGGAACTGGAGTTGACCCGGTTTCCTGGACACTTGATCCTGGGCTTGTCTCAGGGGAAGGAGGCCCGGGATGGGTCGTTCCAGCAGGTATCCGGAGGAGTTCCGTCGTGAGGCGGTGGAGTTGTATCGGTCGTCTGACCGGTCGAGGGCGGAGGTAGCACGGTCGCTCGGTGTTTCGGATGGTTCGCTCGCTGCGTGGGTGAAGCGTGCCCGCCAGGAGGTGGAGGCGGGTCTTGATCCCGATGAGCGTGCCGAGTTGGAGCGGCTGCGTAGGGAGAACCGCGAGTTGCGGATGGACCGGGAGATCTTGCGTAAGGCGGCAGCGTATTTCGCTCGGGAGACGAACAGGTGAGCCGACGGTTCGTCTCCGAGTATGCCGACCAGTATCCGGTCACCAGGCTCTGTGCCCTCGCTGGGGTTGCCCGCTCCACCTATTACCAGTGGCGGGCCCGGGCTCCGTCGAGGCGTGATCTCGATGACGCGGTGCTGGCTGAGGAGATCATCGAGATCCATCGGGTATCGCAGGGCACTTATGGGGCACCACGGGTTCATGGTCAGTTGCGTCACCGGGGCTGGCGGGTGGGTCGTAAGCGGGTCGCTCGGGTCATGGCCGCACACGGCCTGGCTGGTGTTCACGGACGCCGCAAGTGGCGTCGGGGCCGCCCCAACACTGCACCGGCACCGGACTTGTTGCGACGGGACTTCACCGCCGAGGTGTCGGATCGACGCTGGGTGGCCGACATCACCGAGTTCGGGTGTTGGGACGGCACCCTGTATCTGGCCGGTATCAAAGACCTTCATGATCAGTCGATCGTGGGCTGGTCGATGGGCACCCGTCAGACCACCGACCTGGTCGTCAACGCCCTGGTGATGGCGCTCGGTCGTCGCCACCCCGACGACGAGCTGGTCCATCACGCCGACCGCGGGTCGCAATACACCAGCGGGGCGTTCTCCGCCCAGATGGCGGACTGGGGGATCAACCCATCATTCTCGAGGACCGGGAACTGTTTCGACAACGCCGCCATGGAATCGACCTGGGCCACCATCAAACGAGAGATCCGCCACATCTACGGCGACTGGTCGAAGATGACCCGCAGCCAGCTTCGCACCATCCTGTTCGCCTACATCGAGGCCTTCTACAACCGGACCCGCCACCAAGCCCGCCTCGGGCACCGCACCCCCGCCGACGTCTACGCTCACCACGCCGCATGAAATGTCAGAAACCCGTGTCCAACAAAACGGGTCAACTCCAGGTGATTGGGTGCACGTCCAGGGGTACATCACCGTGAGGGACATCTGGGTGGAGGAGCGTCACACGGGACGCACCCCCGAAGGCATCCGGGTGGGTGACACCAAGCAGCAGGTGCTCAACGCCTACGGATCCCGGGCCTCCGTTCAGCCCGGTCCCTACGTCGGCGAGATGATCGTGGTCGACGGCCCGCTGTCCGGCGACTGGGGATACGTCTTCGACATGCCGTCGGGGGGCATCGTGTCCACCATCTACATCGCCAACCACGCCAAGATCGCTGCAGGAGGGTGCACCTGACGGCAGTCGATCGACACGACTGATCAGACGAACATCGACACTTCGGCGGTCGCCGCGAAGTCGAGGAACGCCGCCGCACCTGCGATGTCGCATCCGTCGATCAGGTCTGATTCGTCCACTCCCATCACGCCCATCGTCGTGGCGCAGGCGAAGAACCGCACACCCAACCCCTGCGCCATCTCGATGAACTCGGGCACCGACGGCATCTGACTGTCGGTCATCCACTTCTTCATCATGCGGGTGGCGGCAGCAGTCGACCCCGGGATCATCCCGAGCACGTTGGGCACCTGGATCGGCCCGGCCGGATTGCCCAGCGACGCCACCTTGAGCTTCTCGAACCTCTTGCGATGGAGGATGTCCAGACCGTGGAACGTGAAGTACACGCCGGCTTCCCAGCCGAGACTGGCGGCCGTGGTCGCCAGGATCAACGGCGGATACGCCTGGTCGAGCGTCCCCTTGGACGCCACCAGCGCGATCCGCCTGGGGCGCTCGCCCTGCGACTCGGCAGTCACGACGCCACGCCCTTCCTCACGAAGAACACCTGAGTCGTGTCGTCCTTGTCGAACGCGAGCAGGGTGTCGCCGCGCTGGCGGGTCATCGCAGGGATGTCCTCGAGAGCGCCGGGGTCCGTGGTGACCAGTCGCAGGACATCACCGTCGTCCAGTCGACCGAGCACCAGAGCCGCCTTGTAGACGGGCAGCGGGCACAGCAGGCCGGAGCAATCGAGTGTCTCGGTGACGGTGACGCCGTCGGGAAGGTGGTCGGTGATTGGTGTGGTCATGGTTGCCTCTCGGTAGTGACTGAGTGGACGAACTGATGGGTAGCTAGTGCCCCGACCACAAACGTTTGCCGCGTTCACG
>JABMPV010000472.1 GCA_013202595.1 bacterium | reverse complement strand
GTATCCGACGTCCGGTATCCGGTATCCGACGTCCGGTATCCGGTATCCGCTGTCAGTCATCGGTCATCGGTCATCAGTGGGATACCCGAACGTCGGACGTCGGACGTCGGACGTCGGTCATCAGTCATCAGTGGGATACCCGAATGTCGGAACCCGGACCTCGGAACGCGGACATCGGACGTCGGACGTCGGACGTCGGACATCAGTCATCGGACATCGGTCATCGGTCATCAGTGGCCGATACGCGCACCTCGGAACGCGGACGTCGGACGTCGGAACGCTGACATCGGACGTCGACTTACTCCCGATCGGACTTCTGTTCGTCGTAGTAGTCGAGGCGATCGACGGGCATGACCAGTGATGTGAGCACGTTCATCAGGTGGGCACTGATCCGCTTGAGGTAGCGGCACAGCAGCGCCCGGGGAACGGCATCGGATGCAGGGCCATCGGAGGCGATCTGTGCCCTGACGCACTCGTCGTACTCGTCGAGATAGGCATCGATGCTGACGATCAGGGTATGGGCGGCCCCGGTGTCGCGCTCGCGATAGATCCTGGCCACCTCGGAGATCAGTCCGGAGGTCTGCTCCCGCCGGGAACTCCACTCGGAGAAGTCATCGTCCCCCGTGAAGTCGACACCCTCCGCCCCCAGGTCCCAGATGTTCTTGCTCTGGTCGCCGATTCGCTCGGCGTCCTTGATGATGCTCATCGCCACCAGAACCCGGGGCAGGTCGACCCGATCCCCGTGGACCGATGCGTGCACTATCAATTGACGCCGGACACTCCGCTCGGCGCGATTGACCTTGCGGTCGCTCTTGCGGACCTCCTTGCCGACTGCGCTCGCGTCGGAGCCACCGACCACGGTGTTGATCGCCAAGTCGAACGTGTGCCGATTGTCCAGCAGCATCTGGACGATCGTCGCCTCGATCTCCTCGAGGGGTCCGTCCGCTCCGCCTTTGAAGAATTCAAGAACCATGGCCACCCTCTCTCACTGCAGGACCAGCACCCCGATGATCGGGATGACGATGAATCCACCGACAACATAGACGAGAACAATCGATTTGCGGACCTCTGCGACCGCTGCGAGGCGATTCGCCAGCGTCAGCGGGATCCTCCTGAGGGCCGGAATCGAGAACACGAACCCCACACCGATGAGGTTGAAAAAGAAGTGAACGAGCGCGATCGTCAAGCCGGCAGGGTTCTCGCTCGCCAGAGATGCCAGCAGCGCGGTGATGGTCGTCCCCATGTTTGCGCCCAGGGTGATCGGGAACGCGTTCTGCAGGGTGACAATGCCCGCTGCGATCATCGGGATCAGGATCGAGGTCGTGATGCTGGACGACTGGACTGCGACCGTTGCGATGATCCCGATGAGGATCCCGGTGATACCGCCGCCCTTTTCGAGGATGGAGTTCACCGAGCGCTCAATCCGGCCGGCCATGACCAGTTTCATGTTCTTGGTCACGAATGCCAACGCTACGAACACCAGCGTGAGGCCTGCGACCACCAGCACGATCCCTTCGACATTCTCGCTGGCATTCATCGACTCGAGCAGTGACTGAAGCGCCTTGACGGGCGCCTTCACGACACCCTTGATGGGACTGTCGCCGGCACTGCCTCCGAAGTTGGTGAAGCCGGCGGCAAAGTCGCTGACCCATCCGGCGAGTCTGCTCAGGAACCCGGTCATCAACTCCAACGGCAGCATCACCGCCACGATGAGGATGTTGAAGAAGTCGTGCATCGTCGCACCCGCGAAGGCAAGATGAAACTCCTTCGTCCGGCGCAGGTACCCCATGGATGCCAGCGTGTTGGTCACAGTCGTGCCGATGTTGGCTCCCATGATCATCGGGACCGCCAACTACACAGACAGCGACCCTCCACCAACCAGGCCGACGATGGTGGCAGTAGTGACCGATGACGACTGCACCAGCACCGTCGCCAGGACTCCCACGAAGAGGCCGGCGAGCGGGTTGGAGACCTTGTCGAACAGCGATGTGGTGAAGTCCTCGCCGAAGGCTTTGATCCCCGATTCGAGCGCCTTGACTCCGACCAGGAAGAGGTACAGCAGCGCCACCACAAGGATGAGGCGGGCCCAGGGAGGGAATCGATCTCCACGGGCACGATCACCGGTGTTGTTGTCTGGCGAACGGCTCACAGCGAGAGACCCTAGTCATTCGGAGGAGGCACCTGCCACTGCCGTGATCAGTCGCCTGATCGGTCGGGCCGGGCGCTCCCGAGCCCTCCTGTCGCTCTCTGTGACGGAACTCACCAGTCGTCCGACGCGTCCGCCTTTCGCAGGTACGAGACGTCGGGGCGCTCGATGTATCCCTCCGAGATGAACAGAGCCCTGCTGGCCTCATTGTCGGAGAAGATCAGCAGGGCGAACACTCCAATGCCTCGCTCCCTGAAAGCTGCCTCGCAGGAGCGGATGAGTGCCCGACCGATCCCCCGGCGGGCCCGGTTCGGGTGCACGGCGACCCGATTGATCCACCCCTTGCGGCCATCGTCGGTACCGACTGCGGCTCCGACGAGGTTGCCTGCCTCGAACGCACCCAGGATGAAGGACCGCTCATCGGACGCCTCGCGTTCCAGGAACTCGATCGAGTCCCTGCCCTCGGGCCGATAGTGCAGGCCGGCCGCATCCCAGATCGGCGGGACCAGGTGCACCTCATCGGCGCGCAGCGGCCTGATCTCGATGCCGCTCACAGCATCGATGCTCCCCATACGGCGGCTTCGCCTCGCCGGCCCCTCATCCACTCGGCCGCTCCCATCCGCTGCTTGCCCTCCGGCTGAATCTCGATGAGCTCGACGGCGCCCGCCCGGAGGCCCAGCAGGACCCGATCGTCGTCTGCGACGATCGATCGCACGGGGGCGTCGGCATCGGTCGGGTGAGCCTCCCAGATCTTGAATCGGCGGCCCTCGACGGTGGTCCACGCCCCCGGTCGTGGGTTGAAGGCACGCACCGCCCTCTCCACGGATTCTCTGCTGTGGGCAGGGTCGATATGGGCCTCATCCACGGTGACCTTGGCAGCGGCAGTAGCCCCTTCAGCAGACTGCACCTGAGGAGTGATCTCGCCTGCCAGGTAGGCGGGAAGGCTGTCTGCGAGGGTGTGTGCGCCGAGATGAGCGAGGCGCCCGGTCAGGTCGCCCGCAGTCTCAGTAGGGCCGATCGGGGTTGCCGCCCTCGCAAGCGCCGGCCCCGTATCCATGCCCTCGTCGATCTTCATGATCGTGACCCCGGTCTCCTCGTCGCCCGCGAGGATGGCCCTGACGACAGGACTGGCCCCCCGCCACCTCGGCAGCAGCGAGAAGTGGACGTTGAGCAGCCCGAATGCGGGAACGGCGAGCGCTTCGGGCTTGATGATCCTGCCGTATGCCACCACGACCCCGACATCGGGACTCGTCTCACCGAGGTCCACCAGCAACTCCAGATGGCTCTGCGGCTGTCTGACCTCGATCCCCAGATCCCCGGCCGCGACCTTGACTGCGGATGGCTGCGGTGCATCGGAGCGACCCCGTGCCCGATCCGGGTTGGTGATCACCGCGACGACATCGACCTGATCGGCGAGATGACGCAAAGTGGGGACAGCCTCCGGTGGAGTGCCCAGGAACACTGCCCGGGTCGTAGGTCCGGTCACTGCTCGCTCCGCAACCCCATCGCCTCTTCGCGCATCTCCTTGAGCGCCTGCTTGCGGATCCTCCGCCCGAGCCTGCTCAGGAGCAGCGCCCCCTCGATGTGGTCGGTCTCGTGCTGGAGGACCCTCCCCAGCAACTCTTCGCCTGCGAACTCGATGGTGTTGCCATCCAGATCGAGCCCGCGTGCCCTGGCGAAGCCGGCCCGCTTGATCGGCCAGAACCTCTCGGGCACCGACAGGCAGCCCTCGTCGAAGGTCCACGAACCCGATGTCTCGACGATCTCGGGGTTGATCAGGTGAAACGGACCGTCCCCCGCATCGAAAACCACCACCCGCAAGGACACACCGATCTGGGGGGCAGCAAGGCCGACACCGGGGGCGTCGTACATGGTCTCGATCATGTCGTTGACCAGGCGCTCGATGTCCCCGTCGATCTCGGTGACCAGCGCAGCAGGGCTGCGTAGCACCGGGTCAGGCCACGTTCTGATCGGGAATATCGCCACGGGAAGTGAGGATAGGCGATCCGACATCCGACATCCGACGTCCGGCGTCCGATGCCCGATACCTGATGCAGACGCGCTTCCGGTCTCCAGAGGGGCATCCTCGCAGGCGTCACCATCGGCTTGCCCCCGACGGAGGTCGGACGTCGGAGAGCCGTCCGGAGGACAGCGGCGGGGAGGGAGGTGGCCTATTCGTCGAACCTATTACCGACGACCGATGACTGATTACCGATGACCGGCCCGCAGGGCCGTAAGAGCCGCCTACAACTCGAACGGGTCGACGTCGACTCTGACCTTGGCTCCGGCGTCTCGCCACTCCTGGACCAGGCCGCGCAAGGCCACTCTGACGGGACGGAGGTCGGGCGCCTGGACCAGCCAGCGCGACGCACCCCGATGATCGGCGGGGCCATGGACCTCGGCCCGGCCCGCAGCAGCCTCGATGAGTGCGACATGGGCGCCGTCGGGCGGCAAGGACGCCTCGAGCACCAGGATCTCGCCGGCCGGCGGAAGACCCAGTGGTGCACGGCTCTCGATCTCTCCCTTGAGGAATGGCACCGGATCCGCCCTACGCAACGCAGTCATCGCCGGGTGCCCCGGATCGGCAGTCTGCACCAGTGCACGCCGCCCCCGGTCACGACCTGCCGCAGCCACGACCCGCGCCAGCACCCTGAGCCCTTCCTCGCCGGCTCTGTAGTGGTTGGCCCGCAGCACACCATCGGCATCGATGATGATCGCTAGGTCGATCGGACCGAGTTCCGGCAGGTCGCGCTCGCTCCCGACGATCACCTGGCGGCCCGACCCCGGTTCCCCGACCAGATCCCTGCCGATCACACCACCGATCTCGGCGAGGACCTGGCCGACGTCGGCGCCGAGTGGTTCGAACTTCCTGCCACCACAATCGACGCAGCCGCCAACGGCAGCACCGCACCGCTCGCAGTTTTCGGTCCGACCCGGAACCGACCCGCACGCCTGGCAGCGTCTCAGCGCTCTGCACCGCACGCATCTCGTCGCAGCCGCTCGGCGATGGGTGAAGACGAACGCTCGACCGGATCCTCCGGCCAGGGCGTACAGGGCATGGCGCGTGCGCTCGGCGAGCAGACCCCTTCCCGGCGGGTCTTCGGAACGATCGACGATTTCGACGAGGCCCCAGGGGCGCACGCCGGCCATCGGGAGGATCACGGGGCCCCGGTGGATGGAATCGGTGGTGGGCATGAGATCGGTGAGGACCAGCGGGAACCGCTCGACCGATGACCGGCGCCACAGGACCTCGCGAGCGTGCGTGGTCGGTGTCGCTTTGTCCTTCATACCGCGACGCCCCTCCCCCACCACCACGGCGACGGAGAGGCCAGCAACGGGCCGGAAGGCCGCTTCCCTGGTGCCCACCAGTACCCGCCCGGGGGATGTGGCTGCTGCGAGCCACGATCTGGTCCTCTCCTTGGCGTCCTGACCCGACCCGGTTAGCGCCGCCCGGTCGCCAAAGCGCTCGCCCAGCACGGCGGCCATCTCCGATGCCTCGACCACGGTCGGAGCGATGACCAGAGCACTCTTGCCGGCTGCCAGGGCGGGAGCGCACAGGTCACCGACCGGCCCTGGCCACGGCCCCGGTCCCATCCAGACATGGGTCCTCGTGTGCTTCCCTGCCCGGATTGCAGCCCCCACCTCCGGCAGCGGGTCGTCGAGGGGGTCTGTGACGACAGACACGGGATCGCCCGGGGTGCCCTTGGGAAGGTTCGGCGGTGCCGCCTTCGACAGGACTGCGGCGAGAGGGGCGACATAGTGGAGTGCGGCCCACCGCAACGTGGTCAGCAGATTGCGATCGAACACCGGATGGTCACCCGATACCCCGAGGAGAGCACGCAGGCGGGGGCGCTCGGGTTCGCGATCGGCCACGACCCATCCCCGCACCCTCCGCCCACCGAGCGGAATCCGGACGATCGACCCGATGGGCACATCGAGAGCATCCGGCACCTCGTAGGCGAAGCCGTCGTCGACGGCGAACGTCGGGAGGTCGGGAACCACCCGAACTATTCGTCGGCCGGTCAGGACGACCCGCCGGTGCGCATCTCGGCCACCCGATCCCACAGGCGGGCGGCGACCTCTCGCTTGGTCAGCATCGGCCAGGGTTCGACGGTGCCGTCGGGGAGGATGATGGTGACCCGATTGGTATCGGTTCCGAAGCCAGATCCGTCCTCGGTGACGTCGTTGGCCACGAGCAGGTCCACACCCTTGCTCCTGGCCTTCTCGATCGCTCCGTCCGACGGTCCGGTCTCAGCGGCGAAACCAATCAGGAAGGGCCGATCATCGGATGCGGCGACGCCGGCCAGAACATCGGGTGTTGGCTCCAACTCCAGTCCGGGCGGCCCATCCTTGCGCCTGAGCTTGGTCCCGGCGGGGTCGGCAGGGCGGAAGTCGGCCACCGCAGCCGCCATGACGGCCACATCGGACTCTGCGGCACGGGCCCACACCGCTTCGGCCATGTCCTGAGCGGTCTCCACGGCGACGACCTCGACACCGCGATCGCCCGTGAAGTCGGCCGTCGTCACGAGCGTCACCACCGCTCCCCTGGCGACCGCCTCCTCGGCGATTGCGAAGCCCATCTTCCCCGACGAGCGATTGCCCAGGTACCTGACGGGATCGATCGGTTCCCTGGTTCCTCCGGCGGTCACGAGCACCCTGACCCCGCCCATCGGAGAGCCGCCGAGAACGGCATCGACGGCGGCCAGGATCTCATCCGGCTCGGACATCCTTCCCGTGCCGACATCGCCCATCGCAAGCGGCCCGCTCCCCGGGCCGACCACGTGGTGGCCGTCGGCTTCGAGCAGTGCCATGGTGCGGCGTGTGGCGGGGTGTTCCCACATCTCGGTGTGCATGGCCGGAGCCAGCACCAGCGGGGCCTTCGAGGCGAGAACGGTTGCGACCAGGGCGTCTTCCGAAAGCCCTGTGGCGATCCGTGAGAGGGTGGCTGCGGTAGCCGGGGCGATCACCACGACATCGGCCCACTGACCCAATTCGGTGTGCGGGCTGACGGCCGGCCCGGAGAACAGATCGGTGACGGGCGGTGTGCCGGTGATCGCCGAAAACGTCTGCGGACCGACGAAATGCAGGGCGGAGGCGGTCATCACGACTCTCACCACGGCTCCGGCCTCGACCAATCGGCGCGCCAGGTATGCGGACTTGTACGCGGCGACTCCGCCGCTGACTCCGAGAACGACCCGCCGGCCGGCGAGCATCGCTCTACTCGACCGACTCGACGACGACCTTGTCCTCGGCGATCTCTTCGAACGCGATCGACAGCGGCTTGCGAGAGAGTGAGTGCACCTGCGGCGGCACGTATGAGCCGAGGCCCTCGCCGAGCTGATTGAAGTACGCGTTGATCTGCCTGGCACGGCGGGCGGCGAGCACGACGAGCGTGAATCGGCCCTCGGTGCGTTCGAGGACGGTCTCGATGGGCGGTTCGATCATCATGAGGAAAATCCAGGTGGTCGGGAGGATGACAGTATACCGACGACCTGCTCCACGGCCCGGTTCAGATCGTCGTTGACTACGAAATAGTCGAACAGGCCGGCGTGGGCCTCGGCGATGTGCTCCCGTGCGACGCTCAAACGCTGAGCGATGTCCTCGTCACTCGTGTCGCCCCGCTCTCGCAAACGCACCTCGAGCGCATCGAGGCTGGGGGGCTCGACGTAGACCATGACCGCATCGGGATAGGACTTCTTCACGAAGCGGGAGCCGATGATCTCGATATCCAGGATCATGTCCTCGCCCGCGCTCAAGGCGCTCTCTATCTCACTGCGAGGCGTGCCGTACCTGCGACCGCTGAATGGCGCCCATTCAGCCAACTCGCCGGCGGCCACGGCCTGATCGAACCGGTCGTCATCGACGAAGTGGTAGTCCTCACCGTCGACCTCGCCGGGGCGCGCCGCCCTGGTCGTCATGGATACCGAGAAACGGAATGGGAGCCGATTGGCCAGCCCCTCCACGACGCTGGACTTGCCGGCTCCGGATGGCCCGGAGACGACGATCAGCCTGCCGCGGCGGGGCTCATCAGGAAAGAGCGGCGAGCAACGCCTCCCGCTGCTTCGAGCCGAGGCCTCTGATCCTGCGGTTCTCGGAGATCCCGAGATCCTCCATGAGACGCGCCGACTTGACCTTGCCCAGTCCCGGAAGCGAACTGAGCACCGCCTTCACCTTCATGCCTGCGAGGGTCTTGTCTGTCTCTGCGCTCTCAAGGAGTTCGACCAGAGTCATCGCTCCGGACTTGAGCAGCTCTTTGACCTCGGCACGGGCGCGACGCGCTTCTGCGGCCATCTCCAGTGCCTGCGATCGCTGCTCCGGCGTCAACTGTGGCGGTCCTGCCATCACGGCTCCTCTCCGCTCTGATTGGACTCTACTCAGCAGCAACCGCCCGTATGGTCACACCGATCGCCTCTGCCGCTGCCTCCGGGTCGGGTGCGTCGACGATGGGCCGGCCGATCACCAGGAGATCGGCTCCCCGCACAATCGCCTCTTCGGGGGTCGCTACACGGCGTTGATCGGCCGCAGCCTCTCCGTCGGGACGGATTCCCGGGATCACGGTGAGTAATCGGGGAGCGACTTCGGCCACGACCCTGATCTCCTGGGGCGAGCACACGACGCCTTCGATTCCGGCGGCATCGGCCACCCGGGCCATCTTCGAGACCAGACGTCCGGGGCGATCACCGAGGCCAACGGCGGTCAGGTCGATCGCATCGAGGCTCGTGAGCACGGTGATGGCGAGGACCCCGGTGTCCCGGCCGGCGGCTCCTTCAGCGAGGCCCTCACGGGCGGCCTCGAGCATTCGCTGCCCGCCCGACGCATGGACCGTGATCCACCGGGCCCCGTATTCGCCGAGGCGGCGGGCCGCGGCCCGAACCTGGGACGGGATGTCGTGGAGTTTGGCGTCCGCCAGCACGGGCCCGACCCTCGCCAAAGCCCCCACCACTCCCGGGCCCGGACCGTGGAGGACGCCCAGGCCGATCTGGAAGCCGGCCACATGGGGCTTCAGCCGGGTCGCCAGCCGAAGCGCCTCCTCGGCGGTGCGCACATCGAGTGCCACGATGATCGGAGCAGTCACCATATCTCCATTCTGCCGATCATATCGGCGGCGGCACCGAAGCCGTGCTCCGTGCGAATTGGAGCAGTTCGTTGCCGATCCGCTTGCCTGCCTACGGGTCCTCCAAGCGATCACCTCGAGCGGCTCACCAGGGTCGCCGCAGATGACACCTGCGAGGAGATGGCGGCAGTCGGCACGGTCGATGCCCGCCCCTTCACACCGCAGTGGTCAGGACGACGAAGTCGGTGTGCCTCGGAAGTTCTTCGCCACCGCCAGCCTGCGTCTCACCAGCCTCCGACGCTCCCGTTCCACCATCGGTCGTCCTCCCATCGGAGAACCCGGATGTATACACCCTCCGTCAGTCCCACACCGGGTCCTGGAACGCGGCGGTTCCGGGGAGGAGTCCGCCACCGACCCCACTGTGCCCCATACCTATGAGCGGGCGTCTGAAGCCGACGGGCCGAGCCGTGTCGTCAGGTCCATCCGTGACGCTCCTGGAGCGACGAGACGGCCAACACACCGTCGCGATCCGACTGCAGGCTCGTAGCGACCGCAATGCCGCCTCCCACCGACGTGACACACGGGATCCCCGCCCGTCTGGCCGCGCGGCGTATGAGCCGACCGTCCCCGCGGGCCCGTCTCCCCCTTGGAGTATTGACCACCATGTCCACCTTGCCCTCCTCTATGAGGCGAACGGGATCCCACGTCCCTTCACCGACCTTGTCGACATGCGTTGCGGCTATCCCTTCATCCGCGAGGAATCGCGCCGTGCCCAGCGTGGCGAGAATCCTGAACCCGAGCTCAGCGAACCGTCTCGCCCCCACGAGCCCCGCCCTCTTGTCACTGTCGGCCAGGGAGTAGAACACTGTGCCCGAGGAGGGGATACGGTGCCCTGCTGCGAGAAGCGCCTTGGCGTATGCAGTGCCGAAATCGCCGGCGATCCCCATGACTTCCCCTGTTGCCCGCATCTCAGGCCCCAGGACGTTGTCATCATCAGGAAATCGATTCCACGGCATGACCGCCTCTTTGACCGCGACAAACCCTGCCGTGGGCCGATCCGCGACAAGACCCTCGAGACGCAGGGCCTCGATCGATGCTCCCATCATCACCCTGGTGGCAACCTTGGCGATCGGCACACCGGTGGCCTTGGAGATGAACGGCACCGTGCGGGATGCCCTCGGGTTCGCCTCGAGCACAAACACCTCATCACTGCGGACGGCGAACTGAATGTTGATGAGCCCCACGACGCCGAGGCCCCTGGCGAGTGCCTCCGTGTGCCGGAGAATCTCCTCCTGGGCCGCGGCCGAAATGCTCATCGGCGGCACGACACACGCCGAGTCGCCGGAGTGCACCCCTGCCTCCTCCACATGCTCCATGATCCCCCCGACCAGCAACTCGACGCCGTCGAACACCGCATCGACGTCGACCTCTGCTGCTGCCTCGAGGAAGCGGTCGATGAGCACGGGAGCGCTGGAGAGATCCACTTCGGAACCGGGCGCCGCTCCATGCAGCTCGCGCAGGTAGCCGGCCAGTTCGTCGACGGCGTACACGACTCGCATCGCCCTGCCCCCGAGGACGTAGGAGGGGCGCACCAGCAGAGGGAACCCGAGCTGATCGGCGACCTCGACAGCCTCGGCAACCGAGACGGCCGTGCCATGGGGAGGCTGGGGCACCCCGAGGTCGCGGCACAGCAGGGAGAAGCGCTTCCTATCCTCTGCTGCGTCGATGGCATCCGGCGCCGTGCCGGCAATCCGGTACCCCGCCGCTGCGATGTCGGCCGCGAGGTTCAGCGGCGTCTGGCCACCCAACTGGACCACGACCGCCTCTGGTAGTTCCACCGCCAGCACAGCCAGCACATCCTCGACGGTGAGCGGCTCGAAGTAGAGCCGGTCGGAGGTGTCGTAGTCGGTTGAGACGGTCTCGGGATTGCAGTTGATCATGACGGTGTCGTATCCGGCATCTCGCAGAGCCATCGCAGCATGCACACAGCAGTAGTCGAACTCGATGCCCTGGCCAATCCTGTTGGGACCACTCCCGAGGACCACGACAGTCGGCCGCCCGGACACGGCGCTCTCGTCCTCGTCCTCGAAAGCACCGTAGAAGTACGGAGTCGCCGCCTCGAACTCTGCGGCACAGGTATCGACGGTCTTGAACGTGGTCCCGATCCCCCACTCCAGGCGGGTGCGGCGGCATTCGGCCTCGGACATGCCCCACAGGTAGGCGAGTTGGCGATCGGAGAACCCCATGCGTTTGGCTCGCCGCACCATGGTCGGTGTCACCGCCTCCGACTCGAGCATCACCCGCTCCTCGACGATCTGGCACATCTGGTCGATGAACCACGGATCGATTCCAGAAGCGACATGGATCTCATGTGGATCCGCACCTCTGCGCAGCAACTCGGCCACAGCGAACGGTCGATCGGGTGTTGGACAGGCCACCTTCGCCCACAGGGCAGCATCTCCCGACTCGAGGACGTCTCGCTCACCGGGATCGGCGTTCAGTCCACTCCTGCCCGTCTCGAGGCTCCTGAGAGCCTTCTGGAACGCCTCAGGGAAGGTACGGCCGATCGCCATGGCCTCACCTACACTGCGCATCGTCGTTCCCAGATGATCGGGAGTCGCCGGGAACTTGGCGAAATCGAAGCGCGGCACCTTGACCACGACGTAGTCGAGTGCGGGCTCGAATGAGGCAGGTGTGGCCTTCGTGATGTCATTGGCGATCTCGTCGAGGGTGTAGCCAACGGCG
>JABMPV010000035.1 GCA_013202595.1 bacterium | reverse complement strand
TGGGCGGCAGGCAAGTTCGACGCCGAGAGCATCGCCAAGGCGGTCAAGGGTTTCGATTTGGCCGACAAGGTCGATCGGAAGCTGATCGTGCTCCCTGGGCATACTGCGGTTCTTTCGGGGGAGCTCGAAGAGGAGCTGCCTGGGTGGGAGATCAAGGTGGGTCCGAGAGAGGCAGTGGATCTACCCGGGTACATGAAGCAAGTCCTCGCCTAGGAGAGGGAAGAGGGTCGAGCGATCCCGATGCCCGGACATACCGTTCAGTTCGATACCCTCGCCGAACCTCTCATGGTTTCCGCAGGCGAGTTGGTCGTCGAAGCGGCCTCTCGCGCAGGGTTGGAGATCCAACAGCCGTGTGGCGGCCAGGGCCGCTGCGGACGGTGCGCAGTGCGGATCGAATCCGGTCGTGTGCGGCGCCGGAGCACTCTGCGGCTGTCGCAAGCCGATGTAGATGCCGGCTATGCCCTCGCGTGCCAGACGGTGCTCGAGGGTGACGTCTCCATCATTGTCCCACCGCCCGAGCGGATTCAGCGGCGACTCACCACCGATCACGTCGCCCCCGACGCGGTTGTTCCCGAGGGCTACGACCCCGGGCAGGCACAGACCGTGCGGCGGGTCCTTCTCAATCTGTCTCCTCCCTCCATGGATGATCAGACCGACGATTGGGGTCGATTGGGAGCGGCGCTTCGCCGCGTCGCAGGGGTCGATCGGCTCGATGCTTCGCTCGAGCAGATCCGCCAGTTGGGTCCGGTGCTGCGCTCCTCTGATTGGGAGATCGCCCTGACTTTCGACGCCGGTCGGGAGAAGGATGGAACCGCGCATCTCATCCGGGCGCAAACGGCCGTCGATGCTGAAGATGAGCCCCTGTGCGGTCTGGCCATCGACATCGGAACCACCACGGTCACGGTGTGGCTGATCGATCTGGTCACCGGGCAGGTGATGCATCAGGCGAGCGAGTACAACCAGCAGATCACCCGCGGTGAGGATGTGATCTCCCGCATCATCTACGGCAGCAAGGGCACCGGCGGTGATGAGCTGAGGGGATTGGTGCTGGAGTCGATCAACGGCCTGGTAGAGACGGCATGCCGCCGATCCGGCGTCGATCACGAGGAGATCGTAAAGGCGACCATCAGCGGCAACAGCACCATGATGCACTTGTTGCTGGGGATCCCTCCGGAGAGCATTCGCCTCGAGCCATTCATCGCGCCGATCAACCATCTCCCGCTGCTGCGGGCCGGCGACGTTGGGATCGCCATGAACGCCGACGGCGTCGTAGATCCCCTTCCCGGTGTGGCCAGTTACGTGGGAGCCGACATCACCGCAGGCGTTCTCGCCGCCGGTCTGCGCGCAACACCCGACACCACCCTGTTCATCGATGTTGGGACCAATGGGGAGATAGTGCTGGGCTCGTCGGAGTGGCTGGTCACCTGTGCGTGCTCGGCAGGGCCGGCGTTCGAGGGTGCCGGCATCCAGAGCGGTATGCGAGCCGACAAAGGAGCCATCGAGGAGGTGTGGATCGACGGCAACACTTTCGAGCCCACCTGCCGGGTCATCGGGAATGCGCCGCCGCGAGGCATTTGCGGCAGCGGGCTGATATCGCTCGTGGCCGAGATGTTCCTGACCGGGATCCTGGACAAGGGCGGGCACATCGATGAGACCCTGGACACGCCCCGGGTTCGGCGTAGCCCGCGCGGCGCCGAATTCGTCGTGACCTGGGCCGGTGAGACCGAGATCGGTGAAGACATCGTGATCACGAGGGTCGATATCGACAACCTGCTCAGGGCCAAGGCAGCCATCTACGCGGGTTTCAATGTCCTTGCCGACGGAGTGGGTGTCGAACTCGAATCCGTCGAGCGGGTCTTGATCGGCGGATCATTTGGCAAGTACATCAATGTCGAGAAGGCCATCGACATCGGACTGCTCCCCGATCTGCCTTGGGAACGCTTCGAATATCTGGGCAACACATCGGTCAGGGGTGCCTACCTGGCTCTACTGGATCGTGAGTCCCGCGCTGAGATAGCCGGGATCGCATCGTCCATGACCTATATCGAACTGTCGGCGGACAACACGTTCTACGAGGCCTTCACGTCGGCGATGTTCCTGCCGCATACGGATCTCTCCCGCTTCCCAACGGTGGCAGCGGCGACTACCAACGGAGGGTGAATCATGTACCTGATCGGTGAGAACATCCACATCATCTCTGACAAGGTGAAAGAAGGCCTTGCCAATCGGGATGCTCTGTTCTTTCAGAACCTGGCGGTTGCCCAGGTCGAGGCGGGTGCCCAGGCGCTCGACCTCAATCTTGGTCCCCGGAAGAAGGATTGGGAGGAGGTCTTCCCGTGGATGGTGCGGACCGTCGAAGCAGTGGTCGATGTCCCGTTGAGCCTGGACAGCACCAACCTGGCCGGAATCGAAGCAGGGCTCAAGGCAATCACCAAGGCCCAGCCGATCATCAACTCCGTGTCGGCGGAGGAAGAGCGGCTTGAAGCAGTGCCGCTGGTGGCCAAGAAATACAACGCCAAACTGGTCGCCCTCACCATGGCCAAGAGCGGGATACCGGTCTCTGCCGACGAACGTGTGAACATCGCGATCGAGAACCTCATCCCGCGCCTGTTGGAAATCGACTACCCGGTGTCCGATCTCATCATCGACCCCCTGGTGCTGACCGTCTCGGGCTGCCAGGAGTACGCCCCCGAGTTGATCGAGGCCGTGCGCACTCTGCAGGTCGCGTGGGATCCACCTCCGGCGATCTCGGTGGGGATCTCGAATGTCTCCAACGGAGTGCCCACCAAGGGGCGTTCATTGATCAATCGCGTCTACCTCGCAATGCTGATGGGCGCCGGTTTGCAGATGATGATCGCCGACCCGTTCGACACCGATCAGAACGAGGTCGTCCGTGTCATCGAGGAGCGGGATGACAGCACGCCTGTCGGCAAGCTGTATGTGGCGATCAGCGATCGGATCGCGGCCATGGAAGAAGTAACGGTCGACGACGTCGACACGAGCGATCCCGAGCAGATGGAGATCTGGAAGACCGTGCAGATCCTGTCCAACAAGGTCATCTACGCAGAGTCGTACCTACAGCAGTAGGCGGGAAGGAGCTGACTCGTGTCGAAATGGAAACCAACCCGTCGCTGGCAATCGGCCTGGCGTCCGTTCAAGCGTGAGCCGCTGGGGGGCAGAGCACTCGCCATGCTGGAGCGCCGGGTCAAGGGGCCCATCTACGGGTGCCGGATGTGCGGCAACTGCTTGTTGCAGGAGACGGCCTTCATCTGCCCGATGGAGTGCCCGAAGGGGCTGCGCAACGGGCCCTGTGGCGGCTCGACACCCGAGTATTGCTACGTCGATGAGACACGACCGTGCGTCTGGTACAAGATCTACGAACGAGCCTTCGAAACGGGGCGGGAAGAGAAGCTTCTCGAGGTGCTGCCGCCGCTCGACTGGGAGCAGGTCGGGACCGAGACGTGGGGTGATGTGTACCGGCAAGCCCGGCAGATCGGGTTCGGCGGGCTCTTCAAAGACTTGCGCAATCGGGAAACGCGTCCCGAGGCACGCGAATCGGTGTTTCGGCCGGTGCGGCAGCCTGATTGGTGGCGGGGGGACGCCGAGTACCACCCGCCTGCCTACGACGAGCCGGCCTCGGAGCTAGAACGACGGCTGCGCGCCGGCGAGTTCGTGGTCACCTCGGAAGTAGCCCCTCCGATGGGCTCGGCCACGGGGAAGCTCATACGCGACATCGAGATGATCCGGCCCTACGTCGCGTCGGTGAACTTCACCGACTCTCCGT
>JABMPV010000471.1 GCA_013202595.1 bacterium | reverse complement strand
GCCCGAAGGCGGCGATCCGGTCGGCGTCGATCTCCTCCCGGTTCTCGAGGAAGTTCATCCAGGCGTTCCCCGCGTCGATCCAGTTGGTCGACGTCATGTGCACGCCACGGATCGGCGCTTCTCCCTGGCCAGGTCCGTCGACGCTGAGCACCGCGAAGCCCCGTTCCAGCAGCTTGTCCCCGTACATGGAGACGTTCAGCTCCTTCGGGGCGTCCATGCCGCCGCAGGCCAACACGGCAGGCACGGGTCCACCGTTCCACCCGCGAGGAAGATGGAACCAGGCGGGCAGGATCCCATCGCCAAACGGCAGCTCGACCCGCTCGATGTGGTGGTCGGCGTGACGAACGTAACCTGCGTAGCACTCGTTCTTCCGAGCATCGAGTGAGAGCAGCTGGTCGGTGGTCTCCCAGATGGGCCATTCGGCGCTCGCCCACAGAAGGGCAGCGATGTAGTAGTGCTCTCGAGCTGCGACGCTTTGACCCGCCTCTTCCGCGGCGCGTGCCTTGGTCTCGCGACGTCCGGCGGCTGCGCTGAACGCTGGGACGATGTCGCCGAACTTCTTGACCTGCTGATTGACCCACCGGAAGTCGAAGTTGGCGTCGACACCGATCGGCTTCGCCGTGTAGGCGATCCGAGGTTGGTCCCATTCGAGACCGTCAGTCCTGATGGCGACGTCCACCAGCCAGCGTTGGGTGTGCCAACGCTGCGGTCCCCGACGAGTCTGATTGATAGTCATTGGGCCTCCCGAATCATCTTGTCGCTGAGTGGATCCTTGCCAGGAACCATCACGGTGTGCTCCCAAAGGTGGTGGAGATCGGGTCGAGCTCCGGCGACCACCAATGCGCGGTGCCGAAGTGCTTCTGGAGTGTGGCGGCCACGTGGAGAACGAGATGCTCGCTGTACGGGGCACCGGTCACCTGGACGGCGACGGGGCGTCCGCTGTAGTCGAGTCCGGTGGGCACGACGCAGACGGGAAGTCCGATCACGTTCTGAGGGGCGGTGTAGCCGAGCACCAACTCCCGGAAGGGGATCGGATGACCGAGATGGATAGCCTGGTCTGGATTCTCGATGACTGATGGTCGGGAGGGAGTGGTGATGGGTCGACGGGTCCTGTGGGTCGAATCCCGCCAGTGCCTCCCTGGCGAGGCTCAGATCATCGATGGACCGTGCCATAGGACCGACGTGGTCGAGCGATGACGCAAGAGGGACGACGCCCCGTTTCGAGATCCTTCCATAGGTGGGTTCGATTCCCGACACTCCGCAGAAAGCCGCAGGGATGCGGATCGATCCCCCGGTGTTGGTGCCCAGGGCCAGCGGAACCATGTCCGCAGCGAGCGTCGCTGCCGATCCGCCGCTCGATCCCCCGGGTACTCGGTTTCGGTCCCAGGGATTGCGGGTCCCGCCGAGGTGAGGATGCTGGGTCGTGATCCCCCATCCGAACTCGTGGGATCTGGTGATTCCGAGGATGATGCCTCCGGCGTCGCGAATCCGGGTGACGGCGGCGTCTTCTGCCCCGACTCGGGTCGAGAAGACCTGCGATCCGAAGCAGATGTCGACACCCTCCACGTCGATGAGTTCCTTGACAGCCACCGGGATGCCGTGGAGTGGTCTTCGCGTGTGACCCTCGGAGATCTCCTTGGGTATCTCGACGGCTTCACGTCGTGCCGAATCGATCAATACCTGACGGAAGGCTCCGATTTGCGCATCGAGTTGGGCGATACGCGTGACG
The DNA here is from genome assembly GCA_013202595.1 of bacterium. Taxonomy (GTDB): domain Bacteria; phylum Actinomycetota; class Acidimicrobiia; order Spongiisociales; family UBA11373; genus JABMPV01. The sequence goes on along the minus strand of JABMPV010000471.1, from coordinate 1,653 downwards.
AGATCGTCGACGACTTCCCGGGGTGAGAAGTGCTTGGCCCGATATCCGGACGCCAACTCGCGGGCCGGCAGCTCCCAGAGACTCACGTCCAGTACCTCGCATCGCCGGGTTGGGTAGCCGCAAAGGGCGCCCACGGAGCATCGCTCGAGCCATGACGACGGCGTTTCATGTCCGACTCCCCCCAGCGGCGGTGATGTCACGCCACAGTCGGTGACTGTGCTCTCGGGCTTCGTCCCGCACGTTCCGGAGATCAATGGTCTCGATTCCTGCGGGGGACACGACGACGTTCCCATCCACGACCACCCACTTGACATCTCGGCCCGATCCTGCGGTGAGCCAGATGCGGTCCGGATCGAGGTTCCCCCCGTAGTGGGCGCCTTGCTGATCGAACACGGTGATGTCGGCAATCGCGCCGGCCCGGAGGATCCCAATGTCGTCACGACCGAGAGCCTTGGCCGATGCGGTCGTCACCAGTGCCGGCAGCTGGTGCTCCTCTACCGCGTCGGGTCTCAGGTAGCGGGTGTTCCCGAGCCGCATGCAGGTACGTAACTGCTCGAGCAGATCCACCGAGTCGTTCACCATGGGCCCATCGGTGCCCAGGCAGACATTCAGGCCGGGTGCATCGAGAAAATCGCGGATCGGCGGAGAACCCCCCGCAGTGAATGCGCTGCTGGCGGGGCAGGTGACGATGTGAGCATGAGCCTCAGCGGCCATACGGAGTTCCGAGGGCGTGATCCACACGGCGTGGACCAGGAGCGTGTGATGGTCCAATGCACCGAGGGCGCCGAGCCGATCTACGTCTCCCTGCCCAGTCGACCGCCAGCCTTCGCTGACGCTGCGAAAGACCGTCCCGCCGGTGATGTGGTCGGAGACGGGCACTCCGTGTCGGCGACTCAGTCGGTGTGCCCGCCGGATTGTCGCCTCGTCGGTGACACCCTCCTGTAGCCAATGGGCACCGGTCTCCACAACGAGTGCCGCGCTGAATCTGCCGCCATCGAAGGAGTACCTGGTGAGCAGTTCGTCGAGAGCCTGCTCCTCCTGTTCGGCTGCCCGTTCGCCGACGGCACGCACCTCCTTGCCGAAGACCTGACGGATTCCCGACGCGTTGGATGCCCCAGCCAGGTCATCGATGAACGAGGTGGTCGTGTTGGCGACCGAGTGGTTGAAGAAGGTGGTTGTTCCCGAGAGCAGCATCTCGGCAGCAGCGAGGTGCATCGACACGATGAGGTCATCGGGCGTGAGCGATTCGATCGCAGGGAGGAGAATCCGCTCCAGCCAGTCCTCAAGGTACATGCCGAGGCCCTGCCCCTTGAGCAGCGTGTACCAGTGGTGCTGGTGCATGTTGATCAACCCGGGCATGACGACGCATCCTGTGGCGTCGATCACCAGGTCGGCGTCGGTTCCCATAGGATGCTGATCCCCGGGGCCGACCGAGGCGATCTCTGCACCCTCGACCAGCACGAAGCCGGGGTCGTAGATCGCGGCCGCATCCATGGTCCGCACGCGGCCCCCGTGAATCAGGATCGTGTTCTTGCCCATGCTGGGTTCACTCGGGTGCTTTGAAGTGTTTGGGTCCCTCCATGAAGCGGTTGATCCACCATGAGTGGAAGACGTAGCGCAAGACGTCGCCAGCCGACTTGCCGTACCGACCGG
>JABMPV010000034.1 GCA_013202595.1 bacterium | reverse complement strand
CGTTCCCGACCGAGCACTTCGAGCGACTCGAACAGCGGAGGCGACACAGTCGTGCCACACATCGCCACACGAAGCGGCTGGAGTCCTTTGCGGGCCGACAGACCCCGCTCCTCGAGCATCTCCCGCAGCGCCGCCTCGATGGAGGTGGTCGACCACTCCCCTGCAGCTTCCAGCACCGCCATGGCACCTGCGAGTGCATCGGCCGCTTCAGCGGTGCCCATCACCTTGACCCAGGCCTTCTCGTCCCGCTCGATCTCGTCCACGAAGAGGAAGGCGACCTGACCGGCGACCTCGGTGAGTCTCTTGGCACGCTCTTGCACGAGGGGCGCAATCGCAGCGAGCGACTCGCTCTCGGCTGGTTCGAGGCTGCGGCCGAGAGATGCCTCGATGTAGCCCGTCGCCCGCGCCGTGAAGTCGTCGACATCGAGGTCGCGGATGTAGACACCATTGAGCCATTCGAGTTTCGCCGGATCGAAGATTGCGGGATTGCGCGACACGTCTTCGAGGCTGAACCTCTCGATCATGTCGGACAGGGGGACCACCGTCTCGTCATCGCCGGGTGACCAGCCCAGCAATGCGAGGTAGTTGATCATCGCCTCCGGCACGATCCCGGCGTCCCTGTACGCCTTGAGGGCCGTGTCGCCGTGGCGCTTCGAGAGCTTCTGACCATCAGGGCCATGGAGCAGCGAGAGGTGGGCGTACTGGATCGGGGGGCCTCCGACGGCGTTGCCGATGAGGATGTGCTTCGGCGTCGACGGCAGCAGATCCTCACCGCGCACCACGTGGGTGATGCCGAAATCGGAATCGTCCACCGACGATGCGAGGTGGTAGGTCGGCATGCCCGATGACCGGAGGATCACGAAGTCGTCGATGTGGTCGTGATCGAAGCGGACCTCGCCGCGCACGATATCGGAGAACACCGTTTCGCCCGGCCTCGGGACCGCCACTCGAATGGACGCACCCTCTCCCCTGCTGCGCCGGGTCGCCGCCTCGATCGGGTCGATCACCCGGCAGCGCCCGTCGTATCCGGGGGGGCGGCCCTCGGCCTGGGCAGCCTTGCGGCGCCCGTCGAGTTCCTCGGGTGTGCAGAAGCACGGGTACGCCGTGTCATCGGAGACCATCACCTCGGCGACGTCCTTGTAGCGCGCCAGCCGGTCACTCTGGCGGTAGGGGCTGTGTGGTCCGTCCACCTCGATGCCCTCATCCCAGTCGAGCCCCAGCCAGCGCATGCCCTCGAGAATGTCCTGCTGGAACTCGACCGTGCTCCTGGCCACATCCGTGTCGTCGCTGCGCAGCACCATGACGCCGCCGTGGTGGCGGGCGAAGAGCCAGTTGAACAGCGCCGTCCTGGCGCTGCCGACATGCAGGTGCCCCGTCGGTGATGGGGCGAATCGAACTCGTACTGTCATCGGCCTGCCACCACCGGGTTGCGGACGGAACCGATGCGCTCGATGTTGACCTCGACGATGTCGCCTGCCTCGATGGGGCCCACCCCCGCAGGCGTGCCGGTGAGGACGACGTCGCCGGGAAGCAGGGTCATGACGCGTGAGATGAACTCGACCAACTCGGCAACACCGAAGACCATGTCCTCGGTGTTGCCCTCCTGGCGGATCTCGCCATTGACGGTGCAGCGCACCTTGAGACCTCTCGGGTCCAACTCGGTCTCTATGGCCGGTCCCAGCGGGCAGAACGTGTCAAAACCCTTGGCCCTGGCCCACTGGCCGTCCGCTCGCTGGAGATCGCGTGCCGTCACATCGTTGGCTGCGGTGTACCCCAGGATGTGCGGCCCGACATCCTCGGCGGCCACATTGCGGGTGACCTTGCCGATGACCACGGCGAGTTCTACCTCATGGTGGACCTCTTCGCTGTCGGGCGGCAGCACGATGGGAGTGTCCGGCCCGATGACGGCGGTCGCAGGCTTGATGAAGATGATCGGATCGGATGGCAGTTCCGAGCCCATCTCGGCCGCGTGGTCCGCGTAGTTCTTGCCGACACACACGATCTTGGTGGGGAACACCGGTGACAGCAATTGGGCCTCCGTGAAGGGGATGATCGCCTCGGTCGGCTCCCACGCCACGAACGGGCTGCCCACATGGACCCTGATGCCTTCTTCCTCCACGGCGCCGTAGGCGATCTCGTCGCCGGCGATCCTGACACGTACGATCTTCACTTGGACCTCACGGGTAGTACTCGTCCGAACTGTATCGAGCGAGGCGCTTCTGCTGTTCCACAGGCATGTCCTCGATCGTCCTCAAGAAATGCTCGACCCCGATGGCGACGAAGAGCGCCTTGGCCTCGACGTACAGGGTGCCCGACTGGTCGATCCCGATGCCTTCCGCCCACAGCTTGCGGCCATCCTGCGCACTCGCCCAGGCCTCACCGCGCAGCGTCGTGCCGAGCGGGATGGGTCGCCGGTAGTGCATCTCGAGACGGGCCGTCACGGCCGGCTGATGATGGGCCACGGGCACGAACCCCATCAGATCGTCGAAGAACGCTGCGATGGCACCCCCATGAACCACCCCGGGCCCGCCCTGGAACCAGGGAGCGAACTCGATGTCGGCGAT
>JABMPV010000470.1 GCA_013202595.1 bacterium | reverse complement strand
TCGCTCTCGGCATGATCGAGCGGGCGGAGGCCGATGGGTCGCTGCTTCCCGGGGGGACGATCGTCGAACCGACGTCCGGCAACACGGGGGCGGGATTGGCACTGGTGGCTGCGCTCAGGGGCTATCGACTCATCGCTGTGATGGCCGACAAGCAGAGCAAGGAGAAGCAGGATCTTCTGAGGGCCTTCGGAGCCGAAGTGGTGGTGTGCCCCACAGACGTCGCCCCCGATGATCCGCGGTCCTACTACTCCGTGGCGAGGCGACTTGCGGGCGAACCGGGAGCCTTCCAACCCGACCAGTACTCCAACCCGGCCAACCCCGAAGCGCACTACCTCTCGACCGGGCCGGAGATCTGGGAGCAGACCGACGGCCAGGTGGATGTCGTGGTGATCGGAGTGGGGACCGGAGGGACGGTGACGGGCACCGCCCGGTATCTCAAGGAGCAGAACCCCGACATCACCGTGGTGGGCGTCGACCCCGAGGGCTCCATCTACACGGCGGAGTCTGCAGGCGATGTGACCTCGTATCTCACCGAGGGTGTGGGTGAGGACTTCTGGCCCGAGACGCTCGAACCCGGTTCGGTGGATCAGTGGATCAAAGTGTCGGATTCGGAGACGATGGCCATGACCAGGCGAGTCGTCCTCGAGGAGAGCCTGTTGGTTGGGGAGTCGTGCGGGATGGCTCTGGTCGGGGCGCTCCAGGTGGCGCAGAGACGGCCGGACGACCTGGTCGTGGTGATCCTGCCGGATTCGGGCCGCAACTACTTGTCGAAGGTGTTCGATGACGGATGGATGAGAGACAACGGATTCATGGAGGGTGACTCATGACCCGGTTCGACACGAGGGCAATCCACGCCGGCCAGGATCCCGAACCTACAACAGGTGCAGTCGTGGTGCCCATCTATGCGACGAGCACCTACGCCCAGGCCGCGCCGGGCGAGCACAGCGGGTACGAGTACAGCCGCACTGACAATCCGACCAGGACGGCGCTCCAGGTCGCCCTCGCTTCACTCGAAGGCGTCGATGAGGACCGTGAGGGCGGGTGCGTCGCAACCGCCTCGGGGATGGCTGCGACTGCTCTTGTCGGCTACTTGTTGAAGCCGGGTGATCACATCCTCATGCCCGACGATGCCTACGGCGGAACGTTCCGCTTCATCTCGCAGGTGCTGGCCGGCCAGGGCATCGAGTGGACCGTCGCAGATCTCACAGACCCGGATGCCGTTGCTGCCGCCCTTCGACCGGAGACCAGGGTGGTGTGGGTGGAGACGCCCACCAATCCCTTGCTGCGGGTGGTGGACATCGCCGCGGTGGCCGATTCGGCCCACTCCGCCGGAGCCACTCTTGTGGTGGACAACACATTTGCCACCCCCTACCTGCAGCGTCCGCTGAGCCTCGGTGCCGACATCGTGCTGCACTCGACGACCAAGTACCTCGGCGGTCACTCGGACACTGTCGGCGGCGCTCTCGTGACCGCAGACCCGGATCTGATCGAGCGGCTCAGGTTCCTCCAGAACGCCGCAGGGCCGGTGCCCGGTCCGTTCGACTCGTACCTGGTGCTGCGGGGGATCAAGACCCTGGCGGTGCGGATGGAGCGCCATTGCGCCAATGCGATGGCCGTTGCCGAGTTCCTGGCGGGTCATGACGCCGTCGAGCAGGTGTACTACCCGGGCCTCGTCGACGACCCCGGCCATCTCGTCGCCCATCGTCAGATGGAGGCCTTCGGCGGCATGGTGTCGTTCCGGCTGTCGGGAGGGCCCGAGGCCGCGATCAGAGTGTCCACCGGGACCGAATTGTTCTTCCTTGCCGAGAGCCTCGGCGGCGTCGAGTCGCTCATCGAGGTGCCTGCCGCCATGACCCACCTGTCGGCGGCGGGAAGCGCTCTGGAGGTGCCGGCAGATCTCATCCGACTATCGGTGGGAATCGAACACCCCGACGACCTGCTCGAGGATCTCGATCGGGCGCTGCGCCGAATGTGACGGACCGCGATTGGTCATCCGTAGGCTCTGGAGCGGAGTCGAGGAGCATGTCCAAGGACCGGCCGCACATGGCGACCACCTATCTGTATGACGTGAAGACCGGCCGGGCTCATGCGTACACCTTGGATGGGGAGAACTACTACCTGGCTGACGACAGCACGTGGTGGGCGTACCAGGCAGGGAACCACCTGTACGAAGCGACGACCGGGCAGCCGATCGCGTATTGGTCGGGCGATCACCTGTACGGCGCTCGCGCAGGGCACGCTCTGTGGCAGCGGGCCTGATCGCCGGGCCAGACGGGCTAATCGTCTTCGCTTGTGGCGCCGGTTTCGCTTGTGGCGACGTCTTCGCTTGTGGCGACGTCTTCGCTTGTGGCGACGTCTTCGCCCTTGGCGGCCTCCAGGTTGATGCCACCCATCCGGCCGGTCGCGGTCACGAACAACCGACCGGAACCGTTGGTGGCGTCACCCATGGCGACCTCGACGGCGCCGGCCGTCAGTTGGTTGTCCACTTCGACGGTCCACCCGCTCGGCACCCTCACGT
>JABMPV010000469.1 GCA_013202595.1 bacterium | reverse complement strand
GTCATCGGTGACGATGTAGCCGCCCTCGCTTTCGACGCCCGTATCGGCGCCGATGTCGGCCGTGACGCCCTCGTGATCGCCGGTCGATTCGATGTCGACGGAAGGACCGGGCGCGACGTCCGAACCCAGGCCTGGTCGCTCGACATCAGCGGCGAGGTCGTCCGTGATGTCGTCGCCAGAGTCAGCGACCTCACGGTTGAGCCGAACGCCTCGGTGGGCGGCGACCTCGTCTTCCGGGCCAGCGGTGACATCGACATCGAGGACGACACGGTGGGGGGATTCGTGGCGGGTCAGGAGGTCATCTCGCCTGTGTGGGCCAAGGCCGTTGCCCGGGCAGTGGCCTGGCTGAGCCTCCTGGGCTTCGTCGTCGGCGGTGCCGCGCTGCTCTGGATGTTCCGGCGGACCGGCGAGCGCGCCGTGGCCCTGACGGCCGAGCGGCCGGGGAGATCGGCCCTGGTCGGCGCCCTCCTGGTCGTGGCCGGACCGATCCTGGTGATGCCGCTCAGCCTGTCGCTGGTCGGATTGCCGATCGCCCTCCTCATCCTGGTGCTGTGGCTCGTGGCGCTGGTGCTGGGACCCGCTCCGGCGGTCGCCCAGGTCGGGTCGAAGATCCTGGCCGGCCGGGGCGGCGTCGTCGGGGGGCTCGTCATCGGGGCCATGGTGTGGCGCGGGGCGATCTGGCTGCTGTCGCTGGTGGGTGCCCTCATCTATCTGGCTGCGCTCTTCATCGGCCTCGGTTCCTTCGCCATCGCAGGGTGGGAGGCCCGGCGCGACGCCGGGGACGACTGGCGCCCACTGCCACCCGAGGTCGCGGCCGCGTAGCGGCTTGCCGCAGCCATTCAGTTCGGAGCGAACCAGCCGGTTCTAACATTCGGTGCCAGCGCGTTCGGACGAACGCATCCCACAGGTCCCGGCCAGTCCGGGCTTCTGGCAGAGAGGCAAGGAATCGTGGCTACCGACGAGGTCCGGTACGGCGTGATCGGCACCGGCATGATGGGCCGGGAGCACATCTTCAACATCCAGGCGATCGAGGGCACCAGGGTGGTCGCCCTGTCGGACCCGGTCGCGGAATCACTCGAGTTGGCGACGACGCTGACGGGCCTCGACGACGTGCGGACCTACGCCGACCACCGTGAACTGCTCGACGATGGCGGAGTCGATGCAGTCGTGGTCGCCTCACCCAACATGACACACATCGATGTCCTCACCGATGTGCTGGCCGGTGGCGTCAGCGTCCTCGTGGAGAAGCCGCTCTGCACCACCGTCGCCGACTGCCGCACCGTGATCGATGCAGCCAAGGAGAGCCCCGGGATCACCTGGGTCGGTCTCGAATACCGCTACATGCCGCCGGTGGCACGACTCGTCGAACAGGTCGAGGCCGGAGTGGTGGGCGACGTCAAGATGATCGCGATCCGCGAGCACCGCTTTCCATTCCTGGTCAAGGTGGGCGACTGGAATCGTTTCAACAGGAACTCGGGCGGCACACTCGTCGAGAAATGCTGCCACTTCTTCGATCTCATGAACCTCATCGCAGGGAGCACGCCGGTACGCGTGATGGGGTCCGGCGCCCAGGACGTCAACCACCTCGACGAGGTCTACGGCGAAGAGGTGTCCGACATCCTCGACAACGCGTTCGTAATCGTGGACTACGAGGACGGCAAGCGAGCGCTCCTCGATCTGGCGATGTTCGCCGAGGCGTCGCAGTGGCAGGAGGAGTTGGCCGTGACAGGAGACCTGGGCAAGGTGGAGGCATTCGTGCCGGGCCTGATCCCTGCGCCGCATCCCTCGGGGATGATCCGCATCGGCTCCCGGGCGGACATGACGGTGGCCGAAGAGGTCACTCATGACCACCGGGTCAAGTACGAAGGTCTCCATCACGGTTCGTCGTATCTGGAGCACCTCGACTTTCTGGAGGCGGTCCGGACCGGGTCGGCCCCGGCCGTGAGCCTCGAGGACGGCCTGATGTCGGTCGCAATGGGCGTCGCCGCCCACCGCTCGATCGACGAGCGTCGCGTCGTGGAGATGACCGAGGTCCTGTAGCCGGGCCGTAGCCGGGCCTCCGGCCCGGCGGTCATCGGTCATCGGTTGTCAGTTGTCGGATGCCGGTCGTCGGACGTCGGACGTCGGACGTCGGATACCGGATACCGGATACCGGACGTCGGATACCGAACACCAGGATCCAATTTCGCGCCTTTTTTTATCTCTGTAATGGACTTGCTGGAACCGGTTCCGTAGGATGGGTGCCGCCTCCCATGGTCCGCCGTTTCAGTAGGCTGGATCGATGTAGGGGGGCACTGAGCCATCCGGGAGGAAAGGCCACATATGAAGAGAATGAGATGGATTGCGATTCTCGCAGTCTTCGCAATGCTGGTTGCCGCTTGTGGCGACGATGATGACAGCAGCACGAGCGGAGATCTCAGCGGGACTCGCGTAACAGTCTTTGGTCCGGAGTCCTCTGATGAGGAAGCCGGAGCCATGCAGGACGCGCTCGACGTGTTCGCAGCCGAGACGGGTATCGAGATCGTCTACACGGGCGCTCGTGACTTCTCGGAACAGATCAACGCACAGGCAGCTGGCGGCAACCCGGCGGACATCGCCGTGTTCCCCCAGCCGGGGAAGGTCGGCGACTTTGCAGCCGAGGGCTACCTCGTAGCCGTTCCCAGTGACATCACCGCTTCGATCGATGCGCAGTGGGGCCCGGGCTGGATGGACTTCTACAACTTCGACGGAACCCAGTGGGGTCTCCCGAACAAGTCCGACCTGAAGTCCATCGTTTGGTACAACACGGCCGTCTTCGAGGCCGGCGGGTACGACATCCCGACGACCCTCGACGGATTGCTCGCCCTTACGAACCAGATGATCGCCGACGGCCAGACGCCGTGGTGCGTGGGCATCGAGTCCGGCCCGGCAACGGGTTGGACCTTCACCGACTGGGTGGAGGACCTCATGCTGCGTATCCAGGACGAGAACGTCTACGACCAGTGGGTCGCCAACGAGGTCAAGTTCAGTGATGACCGCGTGAAGGCCGTGTTCCAGTACGTGCTCGACCTGTGGAACACCGAAGGCGCCGTGTATGCGGCCGGTGGCTCGATTGCAGCCACTCCGTTCGGTGACAACGGCCAGCCTCTGGCCGATGGCGTGTGTGCCATGCACCGTCAGGCTTCGTTCTATGCCGCCTTCATCCCTGAGGGCATTGGCATCGGCGAAGGCGAGACGATCAACACGTTCTACTTCCCCGCAGCCGACGATTCCAGCAGCCCGATCCTGGTCGCAGGCACGGGCGTCTCAGCCTTCCGTGACGCACCCGAGGTCTGGGCAGTGATGGAGTATCTCGGCGGTTCCGACTACGCCAATGAGCGCCAGAACGCACAGGTCGCCCGCAAGGGCGGCGGTGAGATCTCCTCCGGGTATCTCACTGCGAACCTCGATGCCGACGCCGGCAACTGGTTCGGCCTCGAGAAGTTCTTCGTGGAGACCCTCCTCGAAGGCTCGCCCGCACGGTTCGACGCTTCCGACCTGATGCCCGCCGCCGTTGGCGCAGGCACCTTCTGGACTGAGTCGACCAGCGTGGTCAACGGTGATTCGTCACTCGACGACGCACTGGCAGCTATCGACGCTTCCTGGCCGTAAGCCAGAATTCCGTCGTAAGACACAACCTGCAAGGGGCGCCGGCGCAGCCGGCGCCCCTTGCGCGTCCGGATCGCGTTTCCGGTTGGAAGGGCGCATCGGCGGTCGTCTAGTGTGGACTGGAATCGGCTGGCGATGGGAGGGTCATGGACAAGCTTCTCAGCACGGTCATCGGAGTGGTGATCGCGATCGGGGTGAGCGCGCTCCTCTTCATCGGCGCGAATATGCTGTTCGATCAGGCCCCGAGACGGTGGAAGGCGTTCAACGCCATCGTCGGCGGTGCGGTCGGCACTCTGGCCTATGTGCTCCTCGCCGGCAACCACTTGATGGAGTGGTACTACGTGCCGATCGGCCTGGTAGTGGGCGCAGGTGTCGGCTGGATCTTCGGTTCACTCGAGGACCGCAGTCACCGCCTCCTGCTCGGTCTCGCATCTGGTGGTCTCCTCGGCCTGCTGGCCGGTCTGTTCCTCAACGAGACGGTCGAAGTCTTCGTCGCCAGGAACGAGCCGCTAGCGGAGATCGGGACCTTCCCACCACTCGATCCGCTGGGCATCGTCGTTTGGGTCGCCATCGGTGCGGCTATCGGCGCCGGCATCTGGTCGCTGCGAGGCAGGCGCACCAGCATCGTCCAGCCGGTCGTCTTCTTCGCGACAGTCGGTTGGATGATCGCGGTGTGGGCCATTCCCGACCTCGGTGAGGGCACCAGAGTCGAAGCGATCATCGGAGCGACGGTGGTCGGCCTCGGGTTCGGTGCCTGGGTGGGGATGTCCCCCAACGCCAGGATGTCCGAGCGCGATGAGATGGCGAGGGCCCGCGCAAGTACATCTTCCTGGCCCCATCGCTCTCCTTCATAGCGTTGTCCCTGGTCATCCCGACCATCAGGACCATCTACCTGTCGTTCCTGCATGTCTCCAACCGGTCGACCGAACTCATCGGTTTGGAGAACTACGGCGACCTCTTCACCGACAAGGGCATTGTCGATCTGACCGGGTGGACCGGGATCTTCGGCAGCAAGATGTTCATCTTCGGGATCATCCTCCTGGTCATCGGCCTGGTCGTCGCCAGGGTCGTCGGCCAGAAGACCGGTCATGCCATGTCGGTCGGCGGCGGCAGCGGACCGGCGATCGCGCTCGGCGGGTTCCTGCTGGTCTTTGCGATCCTCGCCAATCTGCGGGGCACGATCTTCAACAACATCTGGTGGGTCTTCACGGTGACGCTCGTGGCGACGGCGCTGGGCCTCGCCATCGCTGTGCTCGCAGATCGGGCGAGATTCGAGTCGGTGGCGAAGTCGATCATCTTCTTGCCGATGGCGATCTCGTTCGTCGGCGCAGCGATCATCTGGCGCTTCATGTACATCGCCCGGCCGCCGGGCGATGAGCAGACCGGTGTGATGAACGCCCTGTGGGTGTGGCTCGGCCAGGCCAGCCGGGGCGGGGCGGCCAAGATCGTGCTCTTCGTGATCCTGGTGTTACTGATCGCCGGCCTGCTCTACATGGCGTGGCGCGCCTACCGGGCGAATGCGATTGGTCTTCTCGCCGGTTCGCTCGTCACAGCGCTTCCGCTGATCTGGTTCCTCTGGCGGCTGCTGGGCCCGGGGATCGGCGGCATCGCCGTTGCCTCCGACGGCACGGTCGGGCCCGATACGGTCCTGTTCCTCCAGCAGTCCCCGTTCAACAATGTGTGGCTGATGGTGGTGCTGATCTGGATCCAGACGGGCTTCGCCATGGTCATCTTCTCGGCAGCGATCAAGGGAGTCCCTGCAGAACTGCTCGAGGCGGCGACGGTGGATGGTGCCACCGAGTCGCAGACGTTCTGGAGGGTCGTCATCCCACAGATAGCGACCACCATCGGGGTGGTGGTGACCACACTGATCGTTCTGGTGATGAAGGTGTTCGACATCGTCAAGGTGATGACCAACGGCAACTTCGACACGCAGGTTCTGGCCAATGAGATGTGGCAGAAATCGTTCACGGAGTTCGACTTCGGTCTCGGCTCCGCCGTAGCGGTGGTGCTCTTCATCTCGGTGCTGCCTGTGATGTACATCAATATCCGGCGGATGCAGAGGACGGCGGCATGACGACACTCACCAAGTCATCGAAGGGCGCTGCTCTCAAGGCCGGGGGCGAGGGATCGGGTCTCGGGATGCGGATGTACCGCTTCCTCAAGGCGCTTCCGACGTGGGTGCTGTGGGGGATCGTGATCCTCTGGAGCGTCCCGACGGTCGGGATCTTCGTGAACTCCTTCCGAACCGCCGATGCCCAGCGCGGCACCGGTTGGTGGACCGCCTTCACAGGCGGCACAGAGGGTTGGACGATCAACAACTACGTGGACGTGCTCGGCGCCGAGGCGACGGGTGGCGTGTGGAACGGGTTGCTCAACTCGTTCGCCATCGCGATTCCCGCAACGGTGATCCCGATCGCGATCGCAGCATTCGCTGCGTATGCGTTCGCCTGGATCGACTTCAAGGGTCGTGAGTGGCTGTTCATCGTGACGGTGTCGCTGCTGGCGATCCCGCTGCAGACGGCCCTGATCCCGCTGTTGCAGATGTTCTCTGGCGGCGCTCACTGGACCATCCCCGGTTTGGGGGCCACGCTGACGTTCATCCCGGATCTCGACTTATCCGGGACTGTCACGGCGGTGTGGCTGACCCATACGGGGTTCGCCCTGCCGTTCGCCATCTTCCTGCTGCACAACTACATCTCAGGCTTGCCGAAGGACGTCTTCGAGTCGGCGTTCATCGACGGCGCCAGTCACTTCACCATCTTCTGGCGGCTCGTGCTGCCGCTGTCGGTGCCCGTGCTGGCCGCTTTTGCGATCTTCCAGTTCCTCTGGACCTGGAACGACTATCTGATCGCTCTGACGATGATCGGCGGCAACAGAGAAGCGCTGCCTGCGACCGTGGTGATCGCATCGCTGGCCGGTGAGTTCGGCTTGCGAGAGCATCTGCTGTCTGCGGGAGCGTTCATCCAGTCATTCGTGCCGCTCGTGGTGTTCTTCGCACTGCAGAGGTACTTCGTCCGCGGAATCCTGGCCGGTTCGGTCAAGGGTTGATACTCGACCCAGGAGTGGGGTGAAGCTGCGACCCCGGGGGTGATACCCGGGGTCGTACCGCGTCTGAGAGAGCGTGCGCTCCAAGAGGGCGTTGTCTCAGTGTGTGTGATCGGGACCGGCCGGGAAGGCGACGACCTCGTCGACTTCGACGGAGACCCTGTCCCCGATGGCGAGAGCGGGAGAGGGGCCCGAGCGCGACATGAGTCGCCTGCCGTCGTCGAGGACGATGGTGACCACCTGGTCGTGCCCGTAGAACTCCCTGTCCACCACGCGGCCGGTTCCCCTGTCGTCGCGGCTGAGGCGGACCTGCTCGGGCCGGATCATCACCTCGACAGATCCGTCGGGTTGGCCGGCCACAGGGAAGCGGCCCAGTGCCGTCTCGACGACACCGCCCGATACCGTCCCTAGAACGAACTCGGCTTCGCCGAGGAAACGCGCCACCCAGCAGTCACTCGGCCGGTGGTACAACTCGCCGGGATCGGCCACCTGGACCACCCGACCCGAGCGCATGACGGCCACGGTGTCACTCATCGCCAGCGCCTCTTCCTGGTCGTGGGTGACGAAGACCGCCGTCGTACGAGCCTCCACCAGGATCGTGCGCACATCTCGTCGGACCCGGTTCCTGCGCCGTGCGTCGAGGTTGGAGAAAGGCTCGTCGAGGAGGACGACCTCTGGTCCCGCGGCGAGAGCCCTGGCGAGTGCCACCCGCTGTTGCTCGCCTCCCGACAGTTCATGGGGCATACGGTCGCCCGCAGCAGAGAGGCCGACCAGGTTCAGAAGGTGTGACACCCGGCCACCCGCGTTCTCGCCCTTGGTGATGCCATAGGCGATGTTGCGGGCCACGCTGAGATGGGGGAACAGCGCATAGTGCTGGAACACCATGCCGACCTTGCGCTGCTCCGGCCGCACCCAGGTGGAAGCGTCGACCATGGTCGCACCCCCGACGGTCACCGAGCCTGAATCGGGCCGCTCGAAACCGGCGATCACCCGCAGCGCCGTCGTCTTGCCCGACCCGGAAGGGCCGAGCAATCCGAGGACGGAGCCCAATGGAACGTCCAGGGTGAAGCCGTCGAGCGCGTTCACATCACCGAAGCGTTTCGTGACGCCGTCACACGTGATGGCTGTTGCCTTCATCCCCGGTCCCGGGTTGCGAGTACGTACATGGGCACGGCCGACACCGCGATCAGCAGCAGTGACGCACCGGCGGCGCGAGCGTAGAGGAGTTCGCCAGCTGACGACCAGATCCGCACGGCGAGCGTCTCGAACTCGGTCGGCCTCAGCAGCAGTGTCGCCGGGAGTTCCTTCATGGTCGTGAGGAACACCAGGAGGCCGCCCGCCGCCAACCCGCGCCACGTCAACGGAATCGTGATCCGCATCAGCGTCGCCAGCGAGCCCTTGCCGAGGCTGCGCGATGCGTCCTCGAGTGCGGGGTCCACCGCCAGCACGGCAGCCCTGGCCGACCCCAGCGCCTGAGCGAAGAAGATGGATGCGTACACGATCACCAGGAGCGTCAGGCTCTGGTAGAGGCCGCCGAGGAATCGGCTGGCGAAGAAGACCATCCCGAGGGCCACGGTGATGTGGGGGAGAGCGAACACGGCGTAGGACAGACGCTCGACCCATCCGGTGGCACGCGAGGCGTGCCGGGTCACCAGCACAGAGACGAACGCGGCTGCGATGACGGCGAGGATGGCGGCGACCGTCGAGCCGATCAGCGATCCGGCTGCTGCCCCCCAATCGATGGTTGCACCCTTCCCCGCTGTGCTCCCGCGCCACACCCAGGCGATCAGTGTGGCGATGGGGAGCAGGAATGCAGCAGTGGCCAGCGCGCTCAGGCCGGCGATGGAGGCCGCTCTGGCTCGGGGTGACAGGGTTGCCCGGCTCACGGGCCGCGTCGGTGCGTTGGAGTGATAGACGGCCCGTCCCCTGGTCCGCTGCTCCGCCCACAGGATTCCGAGGGCCAGCAGCACCAGGACCACGGCCAGGGCTGCCGCCGGGGTCCGATCGATGCGCCCTGCGTACTGGGCGTAGACGGCCCTGGTGAAGACATCGACTCGCATCAGCGACACCGCACCGAAGTCGGACAGCGTGTAGAGGGCCACCAGCAGGGCGCCCGCACCCGCAGCGGGCCGCAATTGGGGGAGCACGATGGTCCGGAACACCCTGGTCGGGGAGGAGCCGAGACCGCGGGCGGCCTCCTCGTGGGACGGGTCCATCCTGCGAAGCGCCGCGGATGCGAGCAGGAAGACGTAGGGGTAGGTGGACACCGTGAGGGCCAGCCAGGCCCCCGCCGGGCCCCGGATCGCAGGGAATGAGAACCCGGCGATATCGGCCATCAGCCCCGTCGGGCCGGTGGCCGAGATGATCGCCAGTGCGATCACATACGAGGGGACGACGAGCGGCAGGGCCACCAGCACCCTCCACAGAGGCCTGGCGGGGATGCTGGTACGTTCGATGGACCAGGCTGCTGCGATGCCGATGGCCGTTGCCGAGAGTGACACGGCTGCCACGAGCAGAACGGTGTTGCGGATGAGGACCGCGGTGCGCCCCGAGACGATCACGGCGGCAGCATCGGAGAAGTCGGCTGTCACCCTGACCACGAGAGCGCCGAAGGGCACCAGGGACGGGATGAGCACCGCAGCGGCAATGGCCCACAGCCACCACGCTCCGGTCATTCTCCTCCCGGCGCGCCGGTGGTCGGGAGGACGGGTCACCAGGGCCGGCGACGGCCCGGTCACAGCAGGCCGGCCTCCGCAACCAGGTCGGTTGCGAGGTCCATCACTCCTGCGAGATCGGACAGATCGATATCCGGCTGGTTGATCGAATCCAACGGAGGCAGCGATGGCGCCGCCTCCACGCCGGCGATGAGCGGGTACTCGAACGTCTCTGTGACGAAGTACCGCTGGGATTCCTCGGTGAGCAGGAACTCGATGAATGCGACGGCGTCGTCCGATTGATCAGACGAGGCGAGGACTCCGGCTCCTGCCGGCATGAGGAGCGCTCCCGCGCCGCCTGAGAGGAAGTGGTTCGCGGCGTCGACATCGCCGAGCTCTGCGATGCGGCGAAACAGGTAGTAGTGGTTGACGAGCCCCGTGTCGACTTCCCCGCCATCGACTGCGGTGACGATGACCGAGTTGCTGGAGTACGTGTGAGCTCCCGCCGCCGCCATGCCTTCGAGCCATGTCCGGGTGGCCTCCTCACCGTCGAGCAGGATCATGGATGCGACGAACGCCAGAAACGAGCCGTTGGTCGGGGCCAGGGCGACCCTCCCGGTCCAGGCCGGGTCGAGGAAGCCGTACACCGTCTCAGGCAGATCGGCAGGGTCGATGTCGCGCGTGTCGTAGACGACCGCGCGGGCCCTTCCCGACACGCCGATCCACGAGCCGTCACGTGCCGAGAACCGCGACGAGACGGAATCGAGGAGGCTCCGGGGGATGCGGCTGAAGAGACCTTCGAGAGCGACCACGCCCAGCGACGCGGGATCCTGGGCGAAGAAGACGTCGGCAGGGGAGTTGGCGCCCTCTTCCCTGATGGTGGCCGCCAGTTCGACGCTGTCTGCGTAGCGGACCTCGACGGCGATCCCCGAAGTCTCCTCGAAGCGCTCGATGAGCGGTCCCACCAGTTCCTCGGACCTGCCGGAGTAGATGGTGAGCACAGAGTCGCCGTCGTTGGAGCACGCGGACGCGATGAGGGCGAGTGCGATGAGAGAGATGAGTGTGCGACGCATGGACGAGAGCGTATTAGCACTACGTCCGTAGTGCAAAAGAATCCGACCCTGTGGGGTTGGGCTGTCAGG
>JABMPV010000468.1 GCA_013202595.1 bacterium | reverse complement strand
TCGGACGTTTGCCAGGGTTGCCTGCAAGCACTCGCGGCGCCGTCGGCTTCCGCGGTCGGCCAGTACGGGGCATTTCAGAGCCCCATCGCCTCATCGGACCGCGCCTGCGCGAGCTCGCGACGGATCGCCGCAACCGACCTCGCGTACTGCTCCGCTACGGCGACGTCGGGATTCGCCCGGACGTCTCGGACCTCGCCCTTCTCGGTGTGCTGGGTCACCAGCGTGCCGTCGCGTCGAACATTCGCGGACGTCGAACGCCAACCCACCCAGGTCTGACAGAACGTATCGACCAGCGAACCGGGACCGTCGACCAGGCCGTCGTCATCGAGTCCCTGCAGCGCCTCAACCCACATGTCGCGGTCATCGTCAGGAACCCAGGCGGGCACACGTTCCGACATGTGCGGTGGCGGAACTGGCGCCGAAGGTCGGAGAGCCAACGCGGCGCGCCACACCGCAGCGACGGTGGCGAACCGCCTGGCCATCGGGTCGCATGAGCGGTCACAGCCGGTGGCGGCGCAGATCCCGGCCATGACAGGGTGACCACACTCGATGCATATCGGGTCGGCGACCGCCGGAGCACTACCGATGGGGTGAGCCTCAGAATCAGTCATCGGAAACCCCCTCCCCGATTGCCAGGACTAGGCGGCTGGACCCGGCATCGATACTGCGCCGCCCCCGAACGGAGATCGACACCGGGTTCCGCCGCCTGTGTCCGAAGCGTACGAGTCACGGAAGCGACAGTGACACGAACCCCATGGGGGATCCCGAACAAAACCCGTGACTTACGCGGCCACTCACGTAAGACGGGCGTGGTCGTCTGCAGTGATGTCGGCCCGAAGTTTCGGACCCGCCCCCCCCTGATGCCCCCCGTCAGCGGCTCAGGAACGCCTTGCGACTCTCCAGGATCTGGTGCTCGTAGAAAGGACTGAGGGCGTGGTACTTCACGTACAGCCGCCAGATGAGCCGCCAGGTCGCGTCGTTGCGGTCAAGATGAATCACCGGGAGACCGCAACCAATCCCAGTCAAGCCCCGGGGATCACCCCGTCCGATCCTTGAAACCTTGTATCGGCACGCGCGCTCATGTGGTGAAGAAGCCCTTGCGTGACCATCCCTCCGCATCTTGCCTGGTGTCCAGTTCGACTGGACACCCCAACTGTACCTATAACCATGACAATATGTCACTTTCATTTTTCCATTTCCGCGTCGTGGCCAATCTGGGCTGGCTTCAGTCTGGCGGCTCACATGACACCACCTGTCCCACGTCGGCTGTTGCATGAGCGACAGAGGACTCGAAGAGGCCCATGCTCCCCACCGGCTGCCCGCGGGATAATGTGATCGGCCGTCAGATCGGCCGATCCATGAGGCGCCCGGTTCCAGCCGGGACAGACCAGCCCATGTAGACGAACATGCTCGGCGACAACCGCTACACGGCGGCGGCGCTCGCTAGTGGGGACCGGGGCAGGGCCCGGCGCGTGACGATGACGCGCATCAGCAGCGACTCGCCCCCCACACACCGGACACGCTCGAGCAGGACGCCGCGGCATCAGGTGACCCCTTCCGGCCACGGACACCGACGACACGGACGCCGGCCCGCAACCCGGACCGCCTGTAGCAACGACCCACGCATCGGCCGATGCACACCTGACACCCCGATCACCGACCCGCAAGGCGCCAACGTCCGGCCGGCGTCCTCGAGCTCGCCGGCGGACCGGTGAAACACCGACGAACGGTGAACCCACGACACGTTCGGATATCTCACCGGGAAGTCTTGCTGTGATGGATCATCGGCATGATGTCGCCGACAAGGTCATCGATCAGCGCGATGTATAGGTCGAACTCGGCGTCGGTCAGGTCGGCGATAACGATCTCGCCCTTGACCTGTTCGGCAACCTCGCACACTTCCTCGACAAGCACTCGAAGCCGTTCGATCGGCCGGACGGCCGGGCCGCCGATCCACTCATCTCCGTACTTGCCGATCGCGTGACAGATCGCGTCTGTGAGCTCAGCGACCGGGATCATACGACCCGGCCGCGGTTCGATCTGCTCAGCCCACCCGATAGCGCACGCCGCGACCTGTATCAGCTCGTCTCGCAGCCCCACTATCCGACCTCCCGTCGATCACCTATCGGTTGCACAACCCACCCGAGCAGCGACCGGCGCCACCGATGCCGGTTTCTGGCGATCGCCTCTACTCGGTTGTATTTCTCCCACGCGTCGGCGTCGGACAGGTCGGCGAAAACGATCCCTTCCGGATCGTCCCGGCAGTCCCATATCCCATGCAACCGGCTGGCCGCCTTATCGACCGCCAACGCGAACCCGAGAGGATGCAGAAAACGCCGGTTCAGCTCTTGCAGCAACCCCGACTCGACCAACTCCGCGACCGACAGATACACGACGTCGGCTGGCGGAACCGGCCCAGGTGGCGCGACCGAGATCTCGACCCGTTCACCGGCGACAGCAGCGACCGGACCATCGACTGCCTCCACGACCGCAGCCGGTACCGGGATCATGCCCGGTGTAACGCCCCGGCGCCGGCGTCGACTTCTCATTTCGGAGCCCTTTCCTCAAAGATGTGAAACACCAGCCCGGCGTCGGAATCGATGCGGCCGACGAACGACAACCGGTCGACGTTGAAATCCAGCCCGGTCGACACGCCGACAAGCCGGCGTCCCTCGAGTTCGGCGGTCGGATCTACCAGAAACCACACCACCGGCGCGTCGCCCTGCATCCCCACACTCAGAAGCTCGGCACCCGCAGGGACCGCAAGGCTGATCGACGGGGCCGATAGTTCGTACTTCCACACCACCCGTTCGGCACTCATGTCGGGCCGCCTTTCTTGAATCCGATTACCCGTTCCCCGTCGACCCGTTCGTCCCGGTTCGCCCCGTTCCGCATCCGGCGCGTGTAGACGATCTCGCGGGAGATCTCGGCGAGCCCCAGCCCCTCGAGTTCGGCGACATGCCACCGGGACACCGGCGCGATTTCGCCCTTCCGGATATGGTCCGAGATGTTCAGCACGAGCCGCCCGCCCGGTCGTAGCACCCGGACCGCTTCACCCCACACCTCGGCGTGGAGGTTCCGGTACGTGTCGCCCCATTGCAGACCGCCACCGTTGCCGTCGGTGAGCGGGCGGCCGAGCGCAAGGCGGTACGTGTACCGGCGGGTGCCGTCCCGTCCGTCGTACTGGTCGGCCATCCGGTTGCCATAGGCCGGTGATGTCGCCACAGCGTCGAATGAGCAGTCGTCGAACGGCAGGTGGCGGGAATCCCCGGTTTCGGTCCACTCCGACAGGGCAGCCCACTCCGGTTCGATCTCGACACCGAACGTCATCCGGCCCCGCTCGCGGAGTTCATGGATACGGCCGGTCCCGGCGAACGGGTCCAGGACCGTCACCACGTCAGGACCGAGCGCCCGGTCCACCGCCGCCAGGATCTCGACCGAGAACGTCGCAGGATGCGCCGTCATGTCCGCACCGGCCAGGTCGGCGCCAGGAAATACGACCGCGCCCGGGGACCTGACCCATGGTTCGATGGGCCGATCCAATCGACCGGACGCCACACCACCCGCCCGGAATCAACGAGACCCGACAGCGTCCGGTGCGCATGCCGGATCGACACCCCGAACTGCTCGACGACCTCATCGGCCGTGAACTCACGACCCGCCTCGAGGTCGGCGACAATCCGGGACCGCAGGCCGGTGCTGCCGGTCATGCTGCGGCCCGTCGGGTCCGCATGTATTCGCGGTGCCGTCTGGCGTTCCCGGCCCGGCATTCGATGCAGGTCGGTTCGCTGGCCTTCAGGTGCCGTTTATACCCGCCGGCTGTGCCGCACGGTGCCCGGCGTGCCGCGTTGAACTCGTCGGCTGGGAGCATCCCGGCGGCCCGGCGACGTTTGACGTTGTAGACCCTGTTCGCTTCCCGGCAGGGACCGCAGACCGGGATCCCCTGGTTGATGTGGAGCCGGTAGTACCCGGCGCGGGTGCCGTGACCTTGAAGTGTCCTCATGGCCGGGCCCGTCTGAGCGGGCGGTTCGCTGCAACGAGCGCTCTGTCACGCTCAACCAGCCATTCGTCGAGCTGCTCGACCCACAGGTCAGCCACAACCACCAGACCCCACACAGCCGACATGAACAGTCCCGAGTAGATCGCCCTCACCGGATCGATCCACTCCCACCACAACCACGCCACGCACACCGGTAGGACCGCAAACCAACGACGGGCGTTCATCATCGATGCACCTTTCGGTCGACCGCTTCACACCATCCGGGACGGCCGGCGGCCGCCTCAACACACTCGACCGTGTGGTCGCCGCCACACCACCCGCACGGAGCACACCCACCGTCGAGCGACAGCAAATGACAGGAGGGCGGCGGGACCGGTCGGGGCGGCGGCCCGCCGGCCGTGTAGATCTGCCCGTTACCGTCCTCAGACGGCCGGCGGCGCGCCCACCACCACACACACGACGGGCCACCGAACCCGTACCGCCGGCCACGGGCCCGGAATAGGCGACACCGGTCACGCAGCCGGTACAGGCACCGGCGGACCGTCCGCGACGGAATCCCTGTCACGTCGACGAGCTCGTCGAGCGTCACCGGCCGGTCAGATGTTTCGAGCGCGTACATGACTTTCGACTCGGAGCTCATGCGTCGACCTCGCCGTCGTACGGAATCCGGCAGATCGGCCGCAACGTCTCGGCGTCGACAAGCGACAGAGCCTGCCCGCGCGGTGGGCTCACACTCAGCGGACCGCCGGCGTGCGCTTCCTCGATGTACGCCCGGACCGCAAGCCATGGTCGGCCGGGGATCCGCGGGTCGGCGATCCGGTACAGCCACTACACCTTGTCGTATCGGACCCTCCCGACGACGGTCGTGGTCGGCGGCCATTCCCACAGCCCGGCGATCAGCACCTCGTCGGCGACCATGACCAGCGCCTCACCGCAACCCGCCGGCGCCGCGGCCGCCATCCGGTACGAACCGGCCGGTACCTCCGGGGCTGTACGGGACCGCCCGACCGCGGCGCCGGACAAGAACCCCGGCGCCTGGTCGGACAGGTCGACCGGACGGGACACTGTCACGTCGAACACCACTACCGGGTCGACGATCATCGGGGCCGCCCCATCCCACCGAAACGCCACAGCACCAGACCGGCGACGAGCAGTATCAGCAGGTCGGATTGCGAGCCCTGATCGATCATGCCGGCACAGGTTCCGGGACCATGAGCACAAACTCGCCGGCAAGGCCAACGATCGGCACCGCCGGGTGCAACACATATTCGACCGTCGGGTCGCCGCCGTGGTCATGTCTACCGTTCCGGCAGGTCCGCGACTCGATGTGAAGCCCGAGCGCCCGCAGGTCACACACCCGGGCCGCCGGCCGCCGGATACTGTCGTTGTAGATCCGGGTCGAGCACACCGGCCGGTGATCCCGAAGCATCGCCAGGACACGACCGACCTGTGTCCGGGCGCGAACCCGTTTGATATCCGTCATGCCGCCACCCCCTCAACCTCGGCCGGGAGCGGGGCGTCACCAGCCAGGTAGGCGGTGAGATCCCGACGGAACCCCTCCCACCGGTCACTCGTCCAACCCGCCGGGACCACCGCATGATCTGACCCCTCGACAGCGTCGAGGACCCGGACCGCGACCCGGACAGCGTTCGTGACGATCACCCCGGCGATATGCGCCGGCTTGCCGGTCGGGCGGACCACCACGACCAGCCCTGTTTCGGCGGCGACCCGGACCTGTTCGGCAGTGAGCACCCTCATGCTGCGACCTCCCTGTGATCGGTCTCCCATTTGCGATGTGTCAGGCACCAGCGGCCGCGGTTGTCTTCGGCGGTGTCGGACAGCCACCGGCACACCCGGACCGTGTCCTTGAGGGCGGCGACGTCGAGGGCCGGCCACCATTTCGCCAGCGCCGCGGGCGACAGGGTCACGTCAGGGCCGAAGATCGCCGGTGACCGGTACCGGGCTGCCCGTTTCCGGATCTCGGCGGGGCTGGCGCCAGCGTCGCGTAGTTCGTTGACGAACCGGTTCAGGTACGACCGCGACGACCGGGTCATCCCGGTGGGTTGGACACGGCAGGCTTCGCGTACCGCCTCGAACAGCAGGTCGCGTTCGTGCCTCGGTCCGGTGCCGGTATCGATGCCGACGACCCATGGGCGTCGGTGCGGTTCGCCGGGAGGCCGGTCGTTCGGATCGAGATCCAAGTACCAGCCGAGCGGGTCGGGGCGGTCAGTCGCAGGATCGGCGGTAGCTGTCGCGCCTCCATCGAAGGTACCGGGAACCGGTACCTTTACTCCCTCTTCGATCGTTGTGTCGCCGTCCGGTTCAGAAACCGGTGCTGGCGCGCAATCCGAAGGATTGCTCTTAGGTTCCTTGACTGGTTCCAGTAAAGAAGAGGGGGGTTGTAGTGAATCGGTACCTTTGACGTCGTCAATCGGTACCTTTCCGCCCGAAAGGGACCGACCGTCGGTACCTTTCCGCTCAACCAAGGTACCGGGAGCCGGTACCTTCCGGCCGTCTGAAAGGGACCGGCTATCGGTACCTTCCGTGAACGACCAATGAGCCGGCCACGCCGACACCGGAACACCCACCGGCAGACACAACCGGAACACCCGGATCTGACCAGTACGGCCCTTCCGAAGCCCCGTATCCTCAATCAGGCCTCGACGCTGCAGGGACCGCAAGGTCGCCTGGGCTGTCGATCTGGCGCACCCGACAGAGTCCTGCAGATGCTGATATCCGGGGTGGCTCGACTCGCCGTGCCGGTCGGCGACTGATGCCATCACCACCAGTGTCAGCCGCTCGGTCGCTGACAGGTCAGAGTCGGCTGTCAACAGGTGGCTCGTCACGAAGCCCAGTGCTTCGAAGCTCACTGCCCCGAAGCCCTGTCTTCGAGGAGCCCCTGCTCGAAGCCTCGCCATAGCTGGCCGCCGAGCCGGGCTCTGATATCTGCGATCGCTTCGACTGGGCCGTCGGTCCTGTCGGTGATCAGGCGGACCAGCCGGCCGGCTGTCCGGCCGAGTGACAGGACGGTCCGGACCGCGATGACGGTCACGATCTCGTTGGCGACGTCGTTCGTTTCGTCGAGTTCGATGTCGGGGCGGGTCGTCATGTCAGGTCTGCGAGCGAAGAGGTCTTGATCCGGATGATCCGCCGGCCACCAGGACGGAGCGCGAGCTTCACACCGGTGATCTCGTCCAGGTCGAGGAGCCGGTAGACGGTCTGACGGGACACGCCCAGCCACTCGGCAGCAACATCGACCGTCACGAGCTCCGGAAGGTCAGCGAGCCTCAGCCCGGCACGCGGGACCGCACCTTGGGCAATGTCAGGGTCGGCATGAACAGTCATCAGACAGCCGCCTTTCGGGGGATAGCGATCGAGTCGAAGATGAAGACGTGATGCACCGGAAGACCGAAAACCCGAGACACCCGGACCTTCATCTCGTCACCGACCTCACGGTCACCCGACTCCCACTTCGAGACAGTCGATCGATCGACATCAAGCTCGTCCGCGAGGTCAGCCAAAGACATGCTGTGGATTCGCCGGAGATGCCGGATTCCGTTTTCACAAGCCATGGGGGGACTTCCTGAGGTGGGGGGATGACGCAAACGATGTTCGGATTACCCAACACCATATAGAAAGTGTGGCGAAGTGTCAAACATCGGGATGATCTCCACACAGGCGCTGACCTGGGGTTACTTAGATCCTGTCTGCGTAACTACCGGGGCGTAGTTACAGGTGTGGCGCGTAGCACCGCAATACGACACCTTCGGTTGGCTCGACCGATGTCGATGTGGGAACCTTGGGCCCGTGAGCAGGTTCGGAGCAGCCCTCGAGCACCACCGGCAGGCAGCCGGGATCAGCCAGCGCGAGCTGGCCAGACGCCTCGAGATCTCGAACGCAGACATCTCACAGTGGGAGGCCGGGAAGCGCGAGCCCCCTCGGTCTCGTCGTGACCTGATCATGGGGATCGAGGACGCTCTCGGACTCGCGAACAGCGAACTCCTACTAGCTGCCGGTCTGCTCGCCAGAGGAGAGGGAAGCCGAGTCTTTCTCGACTGGAGCGGCGACATCGACGACGTCCTCCCCGAAGACATCGACGCCGCCGCGGACCTCATCGCCTTCCGGGTTGCCCGCAGGAAGGGAGAGATCTGATGCCGCTATTCAGCCGGAAACGCGCCGGTACCTGCATCACGGACAGACGTGACAAGTACACCCCGTGAACGTGTCGCAGGCCATCCCTACGGTTGCCGCGGTGAACGACGGTGCATGGAACCCGTGGACTGAGGCCGGCCAGGACCGAGACCTGACGATCGATTTCTTCGACGGCCGCATACCCGCTGGGCTCTACAGCCCCGTGTACGACGCCATCGTCATCCGGCACGGGCTCACCCGAACACGGCGCCGATCGGTCCTCGCACATGAACTCGGGCACCGGGCGCTCGGGCACCACCCGACAACTGATCTGACCGAGACTGCCCGCATGCAGCAGCGGGCCGACCGGTGGGCGGCTGTCCGACTCATCACCCTCCCGCAGCTCGCCGACGCGCTCCGGGGCGCCAGCTCATGGTTCGAGGTCGCTGACACCCTCGACGTCGACCCGGACCTGCTGCAGGTTCGCGTCCGCGGGCTCACCGACGACGAGCTGGACGAGCTGCGCAGGATGGTGGGGGAGGGGGCCCTGTAATGCGTGGCCATATCCGCCGGCGCGGTGAAACCTGGTCCGTCGTCGTTGACCTCCCCCGGGGTCCGGACGGGAAGCGGCGACGCAAGTGGCACACCGTCAAAGGCGGCCGCCGCGACGCTGAGCGGTACCTCACCAAGCTCCTCCACCAGATCGACGACGGCCGGTACCCCACCATCGGGCCGCCGACCATCGCAGCGTTCACCACCAGGTGGCTCGACGCTGTCGCTTCCTCCGTCCGCGACACCACCCACGACGCGTACGCGCAGAAGATCGGAATGTTCGTCTCATACGCTGGCAACATCCGCATCGACCGTCTCGACCCGGCCACGATCGCCGGTGTCCTCGCCGAGATCCGCAAACGTGGAGCGGCCCCGAGAACTGTCCGGCATGTGCACACCGTCACCAGACGGATGCTCCGTGACGCCGTCCGCTGGCAGGTCATCCCGTCGAACCCCGCAGCACACGTAGACCCGCCGCACGTTCCGCATCAGGCACCGAAGGTATGGAATGCCGACCAGCTGCGGAGCTTCCTCGCAGCTGCAGCCGACGACTGGCTCGCCCCCGCGTGGCGGCTGTTCGCCACAACCGGCGCCAGACGCGGAGAGATCGCCGGACTCCTGTGGGGTGACCTCGAGCCGCCCCGGCTCAGGATCGTCCGCTCAGCGAAGATGGTCGCCGGACGCCGAGTCGTGGACGACGTCAAGACCGGCAGATCCCGCCGGGCACTCACCCTCGACGAGGTAACACTCGACCAACTCGGCGAGTATCGGGCTGCCGCGCTCGCCCGCCGAGAACCGCTCGGCGGTGACCCGGCCCCGATGTTCGCCTGGGACGACGGCCGGCCAGTCTCACCCGACTACCTCACCCGACGGTTCACCAAGATCCGGCAGGCAGTCGAACTCCCGGACATCCCTCTGCATGGGCTCCGACACTCCTACGCCACACTCGCACTCACCGCAGGAGTCCACCCGAAAGTCGTCTCCGAACGGCTCGGTCACGCGTCAGTGACGATCACGCTCGACACCTACTCCTCGGTACTTCCGGAGATCGACGCCGGTGCCGCAGCCACCATCGCAGCGCTCCTCGACCTCTAGAACCTGGGCCGCCACAGGCGGGGACGTTGTAGTAGCGTCCTCCGCCTCCATCCCGGATGACGGCCGTTTGCTAGCATCCGAAGAAGTGGAAGACATTGGCGCCATTCTGGTTCTTGTCGCAATCATCGGAGCCGTCATCGGCTTCAGACTCCTCGTCCAACGACAGGACAAGGAGAAGTTCACCCAGATAGGTCGCAGCGCTTCCACGGTCATCGGTGGCACCAATTCTCCTACGCCCGAAGGAATCCACACTATGCAGGACGACCAGACACCGCGGCCGCAGCCCACTCCGCCTCCTCCTCCAGCGCAATCTTCAGCAACACCGCCGCCCAAGACGCCGGATCAACGCAAGGCCATCCTTGCCCAGGCGGTTGCCAATAGCCTTGCTCGGCCTGGCAATTGGCGAATCGAGAGCCAATCCGACTACAACGCAGTGATCGTCAAGGGGCGGCAGATTAACCATGTTCTCCACCTCCTCCTCACCGTCTTCACGGTAGGGATCTGGCTTCTCATTTGGATGTTCATGGGCGCGGCAGGCGGCGAGACCCGGTACATGATGACAGTCGATGAGTACGGCAACACGAACACGACCCGCCTCTAGTCGCCACCAAGCTCGAGTAGGGGGTCAGATTCTTGCAACCCGATCTGCAACCCGGATCACGGTTCGCCGGTGTCCGGGAAGAACACAGGACCGCTAGAACCGCAGGTCACGGGCCTGCAGGACGTCAGCTACGTCTCCGGTGCACGACTTGCAAGGTCTGAAAAACCGGAGGTCGACGGATCGACGCCGTCCCTGACCACCGAAACAGCCCCTGCTCAGGGGCTGTTTCTCTTTGGTGGGTTTGGTCAGGCAGCGTCCTGTTGAGGCTCCAACCCCATACCAACCCCGGGGAATGGTCCGGGAGTTGCGGCCTGGACGGCTCTCACTGTCTTTGGATGTGTAGCCTCTTCGCAGTAGCCCTGAGGGGGATGAGATGTCGGGCGACAGCGTGGTGTGGAAGACTCTCAAGGGAACCGGCGCCGACGAACCTGTTGGGTTCTCTCCGCAGGCGTCCCATTGGTGGCGGATCGAGGTCGAGTACCGGCCCCCGCCCCAGTACCAGTTCCCCGCGCGGGTGCGGGGCTATGACGACCTCGACGGCGAGTACCTGGTGAACATCAAGATCGAGCCGGACACGGCACCGCATCTTTGGATCGATTGCCGATTCGTCACGATTGATTGCCCCGACGTGGCTGAGATCAGGTACGCGTTTGTGTGCTGCGAGAAGCCGGTAGCCGACAATTAGGGCCGTGCCGATTGTGTCGCGACACCCTGCTCCCACCACGCGATCGACCGTCAGGAAGGGTCTTTGGTCGGCCCTGCCGCCGCTCCCTGGGTTGGTGCTGCCCGCCTTTGTGCCAGGCCGACGAGGCCGACGCCCATCAGGACCAGCGGCAGGCCACCGAAGGTCCAACCCGAGACCACCTCTGCACCAAGGGTGATTCCGAGGATCACAGCCACCACGGGGTTGACGTAGGCGTATGACGTCGACACGGCCGGTCTGGTGTGCTCCAGCAGGAACATGTACGACCCGTAGGCGACGAAGCTGCCGATGGTGATGAGATAGAGCAGAGCCAGCCAGGCTCCAGGCCCGGGCATCTCTGTCACACGCTCGCCGCCGATCCAACCGACCACCAGCAGGGCGGCCCCGCCGGTCAGCATCTCGGCTGCAGTCGCCATGGCGCCGCGGGGCAGATCGAGTTTCGTCGACCAGATCGAACCGAATGCCCACAGGATGGGGGAGATGATCATCAGGACGAGGCCGGTGGTGGTGGTCGAGAAGTCGCCCTCCCTGCTCAGCAGCATCACACCACACAGCCCCACGGCCAGCCCGGCCCACTCCATGCCCCTGGGCCAATCGCCCCACAGCCCCGCAATGACGGCGCCCCAGAGAGGCATCACGGCGATGAGCGAAGCGGCGAGACCCGAGCCGACCCCGAGGTCTTCGGCGACCGATACCAGGCCGACCCCACCGATCAGCAGGATCGCTCCAATGGCTGCCGCGTTGCGCCACTGGCGGGCCGTCGGGTGGGCCCTGCCGCGATGGCGGGCCCAGACGTACAAGAGCGCCCCTGCGGCTACGAAACGGATGCCGTTCATGATCAGAGGCGGAAAGCCCTCGATGGCGAACTTGATGCCCAGATACGTCGAACCCCAGATGATGTACACCGCCAGCAGGGCGAGTGCGATCAGCGTGCGGTTGCGGCCTTCGGTGGGCATCCGCAGGAGGCTAGAGCGTGGGCGTCGATCAGAGGTCGAGGCAGGGCACCGGACGGCCGAGGATGGAACGCTCACTCATCCGGGTCGGATGGCGTCCTGCTCATCTCTCCGACTTTGGCGATGAGGTCCATCACTGCAGCCTTCAACTCGTCGACTGCTGCGGTCAACTCATCGCCTGAATCCTCCGACTCGCCCGGAGCGTCATCGAGAGCCAGGACCCTGGCTCCATTGACGATCTCCTCGACCATCGACAACAGCACCTCGACGGGTTCGATCCAGGCGGCATTCCTGTTGCCCGCGCGCATGGTCTCCAACTGACGACGGACGTCTTCGATGCGAGCGGCGCCCTGATCGGCGAGGTCGACGATCTGGTCTGCGTAGGTCAACGGCCGACCTCTTCCCTCCGGGCGACGAGCGCGACGCCATCGCGGATCGAGACCACCACCACGGTCGAGTCGGCTTCGTAGTGGCCGTCCCGGAACGGGCGGGCGGCCAGGTACCAGCGTTCCGCTCCGTCATCGACCATCACCTGCCCCGAATCGCGGGTGACCGTCTCGATCACCAGCGCCGGCCCTCCTTCGATCGCGTCGGACGTTCCCTGGTCCCAACCATCGGGATCCAGGGAATCGAGCGTGCTGCCGAGCCATGCGCCTGTTGCGGCGAAGGCGATGGTGGCAGGAAGGACTGCATATCCCGGAAGCGACAGGAGCGTTAGGGCAAGGCCTCCCACACCGCCGAAGACGAGCAGGCGGGCGATCAGTCGCAGGATCATGACACCGCCGCCTTCGCGGCCGCCGAGGAGATAGCGGTCGACGATCAGGGCGGTGGCGCCGATGACGGCGGCCACTCCGAGCACAACCGCCACTGTTACCTCCCTCGATACGCCCCGCAACGCGTGCCGATGCTACCGCTGGAGAGAGGCGTCCTGCCCGGCGACCCGGAGGGCACGCCGGTCGGTTGGTCCGGGATCGGGGATCAGCCGACGGCGAGCCATCGACCGGCGGGGTCTTCGGCCTCTCAGTGCAACCGCTCGTCGATCGCAGTGATCCTGGCTTCGATGTGTGCAAGCCGTTCGCTGTTCACCGCCGGGTCGACGTTCGCCCTCAGCCTCACCGTCTCGCGTGTGCGCTGTGCGACCAGTTCGCGCCTCAGGTCTGTGAGGTTCTCGCGGGTCACCCAGCGCTTCAACCACCACTCGGGGTCGTAGGCAACGTTGAGACCCTCGATCGGCTTGCAGGACCCGGGCAGGTGATCGAACTCGCCTCGCTCCATCGCCTCGCCGATGCGGCGTTCGATGACGGATTCGTACAGAGGTGGGTCGAGCGGCGATTCGGGCTCAGTTGGCATATGTGAGGGCCTGGATGGGCGCCCACCTGCTGGCAGCGGCGGCGTAGCGATCGCCTGCTTCCTCGAGGTCACCCTTCTCCAGGGCCGACAGACTGGCGTGCACTTCGGCAGCCGTCTCGTCGATCACGAGGTCGCCGTCGGAGAAGTACCGGGCCGCCCCGCCATAGTCGAGTTCGACCAGTGAATCCGACTGGAATGTCTCCAGCCAGCCCTCGACATCGCTCACTTCGTCCACCATCGAGTCGTCGAAGCCGACACCCTCGAGCACTGTGATGGCGCGCTCCATGCGGAGCCGGGCGAGGTGCTGGGTGGTCCGGTATCTGATGGAGAGCCCGTTGGCGCTCTCGATCAACTCTCTGTCTGCGGGGTCGAAGGCGACGAACCATCGCAGTGGCGCGTAGAAGGGCGAGGTGAGGATGTGGCTGCGCTCGCCCGGCCGCGTGCTCTGGAGATTCTCCAACTCCTCGGCAGCCCGGTCTGCGACGAGATCGGGGACCAGCAGCGATGCTGTCGACCCCGGGTAGGCGCGGCGAAATGCGATGAGGCCCTCCAACATGCGCAGTTTCGGCGTCCGGGGGCAGATGTAGCGCCGCCCATCGACTTCTGCGACGAAGGCGTCGTCATCGTCGGGTTCCTGCCATACGGCGAAGTCGTCGCCGATCATGACGCCGTCGCCGTGGCGGCTCCCGGCGGTGTGCTCGGGATAGCCGGCGAGGTCGTCTTCAGGGAGGTAGACACGGAGGTACGCAGCGGATGCCATCGGCGGGGATGGTACCCCTCTGGTGGGACAACTCACCCCGGCTCGCTGGACTGCCCAAGGCTAAGATCGCGACGGTCCTCGCTGGGGGCGTCCCGGGCGTATTCAGCCCGATCGACCGCTGCGCACATGGGTCGCATCTCGGTAATACCCTGTGGGTGCCGGCGGCGGCGCGGGAGCGGATGCTGTGAGTCAGGCTGAAGAGCGGATTCGCGACATCGCCGGCGCAGCGGCGACGACCGGAAACTGAACACGACTGCACGACCCGCGATCGGGACGACGATGGAGGAGTTTCTGTGACGATCGGGATCGATCCCGTACAGAACCATCTCGACATGGGGCTCAGCGACGCCACCTTGATAGAGATGTATCGCAGGATGGTGCTGGCGCGGCGCCTCGACGACCGCATGTGGGCACTCAACCGCCAGGGCCGGGCACCGTTCGTGCTCTCGTCCTCCGGTCACGAGGCCGCCCAGGTGGGATCGGTCATGGCCCTGGATCAGGAAGTCGACTGGGCGCTCCCGTACTACCGCGACATTGCCGGAGTGCTGGCCCTCGGGTTCACCACAGAGGATCTGTTCCTGGGCGTGTTCTCCAAGGAGTCCGATCCGACCAGTGGTGGCCGTCAGATGCCCAATCACTGGTCCCATCCCGGTCTTCGGATCTTCTCCCATTCCTCGGTCATCGCGACCCAGTACCCCCATGCCGCAGGTATCGCCTTCGAGTCGAAGCGGCGCGGCCTGGGCAGCGTCGTCATGGTTTGGGGAGGCGAGGGGTCGACATCCGAAGGCGACTTCCACGAAGCACTGAACTTCGCTGCAATCCATGATCTCCCACTCGTGTTCGTCATCGAGAACAACCAGTACGCAATCTCGGTCCCGGTGGTCGATGAGGTGGCGGGCGATCTGGCCGCACGGGCCGCCGGCTACGGAATCCCTGCGGTGTCTGTGGACGGCAACGACATCCTGGCCGTGTATGGAGTGGCATCCGAAGCCGTGAGACGCGCCCGATCGGGTGGAGGGCCCACCTTCATCGAGGCCAGGACGTACCGGTATTACGCCCATACCTCGGATGACGACGATCGGCAGTACCGATCCCCCGAAGAGGTTGCACAGTGGCGGCGTCGCGATCCCATTGAGATCCTCAAGCAGTACCTGATCGAGACTCGCCTGCTACCCCAGGACGTCGAGACCGAGATCGAGGAGTGGGCGATCTCAGAGGTGGCGCGCGGCGTGGAGTTGGCCGAGGCAGCCGCAGACCCCACCGACGCCTTGTCCAAGGTGTATGCCAGGCCGATCGAGAACACGGTGCCGGTGGTCGATCTGATCGTCGAACCCGAGGGCGAGACCGACAACATGATCACTGCGATCAACAAGGCTCTCCACGAGATCATGTCCGAGCGGCCCGAGACGGTGATCTTCGGTGAGGACGTGGCAGACCCCAAGGGCGGCGTGTTCAAGGCAACCGTCGGGTTGACGGAGGCATTCGGTCGCGATCGGTCGTTCAACGCACCGCTGGCGGAATCCCTCATCGTGGGCCTGTCCATCGGGATGACGGCGACCGGCACCCTTCCACTTCCCGAGATCCAGTTCGCCGATTTCATCCACCCGGCCTTCAACCAGATCGTGTCCGAGGCCGCTCGGCTCCACTACCGGTCCAACGGGGGATGGGCCTGTCCCATCGTCATCCGCACGCCGTACGGTGGTGGAATCCACGGTGCGCTCTATCACAGCCAGTCCATCGAGGCCTTCTACTCCCACGTCCCCGGGCTCAAGGTGGTCGTGCCGTCGACTCCCGCCGATGCCAAGGGCCTGCTGCGGGCTGCGGTCGACGATCCCGACCCGGTCATGATCCTCGAGCCGAAGCGCCTGTACCGACTGGTCAAGGGGCCGTATCCGGAGGGCGACTACACCGTCCCGATCGGCACCGCGGCACTGCGCCGCGACGGCGGAGATCTGACGATCATCGCCTACGGGGCCATGTCCCACTTCGCGGTCCAGGCAGCCGACATCCTTGCCAAGGAAGGCATCGAGGTCTCGGTACTCGACCTTCGATCACTGTGACCGCTCGATTGGGCCTCGATCGAGGCCGCCGTGCAGCGGACATCAAAGGTGCTCATCGTCCACGAGGACAACGGGTTCCTCGGCTTCGGTGCCGAGGTGGCGGCTCAGATCTCGGAGAAGGCATTCGATTGGCTGGACGCCCCGATCCGCCGCTACACGGCGCACGACGTCCCGTCATTCCCCTTCGCCGGTAGTCTCGAAGCCCAGTTGCTCCCGAACCTCGCCGGGATCGTCGAACAGGCAGCCGACCTGGCTGCGTACTAGTGCTCCGGCCAGAGCACTAGCACGCGTCTATCAGGGCGCGCTCCTGACCGTCGGCGCTCGGCCATCAACTGTCCGATGTTCGATGGATCGAGCAGTCGTCAGTCCTCCGGATGGGACTGGAGTGCCGGACAGTGGCCGCCGGTCGGGGGCAGGATCGGGGCGAGCATCCAGGCGATCCGCTCGGTGACGATCGCTACGCCTTCTCCATTCAGGTGGTATTCGTCGGCGAACAACTCGTCCCGGTCGGTGAGGTCCGGGAACTGCATCAACGGGGCGTCCGTCAGGGATGCGAGCGAACCCAGCACCGAGCGGAAGGCCTCGAGGTCGGCATCGCCCCCGGGTAGCAGCGGCACGAGATCACGTTCCATCACTGGCGTCTCGACCAGGACCACGATTGCACCGCCTGCGTGTGCATCGTCGATCATGCCGACGATTGCCGCGGTCTCGATGCCACCAACGGAGAAGTCCCGGAAGGTGCTCGTGCGGAGGCGATCGCGTCTCGCGTCATTCAGTGCATACACCTTGGCATCGAACGCGTAGTAGCGGCCGAATTCGGTGAGTCTGGTCAGTCGCCATCCGTCGACAGGGCGCCCGGTGAGCACTTTCAGCGTGTCGACCGGCCGTCGCAGCAGACCGCGCACCCGTACCAGTGCTGAGATCGATTCGATGGCGGAGAGACCGGATTCGACCTGTCCGGTGCTGCCGATGAAAGCCTTCCTCCCTCGACTCTCCAGGTACCTCGCGGGGTCGGAGGCGACCCCCGGGGCGTTGTCATTGATGTCCCGCACCGTGACGCCGATCACAACGACTTCGGGGCACAGGTGGCGGTACACCGTGTCCTGAGCCCACACCCGCCACGTACCTGCAGAACTCCCGGGGATGCCGGCGTTGTAGGCGACGATCCCGGGTGGGAGAGAAGCGGTGATGATCGAAGGCTCGATCCCTGCGTTGACGATCGAGGAGCCGAGGAAGACGATGTCGGCTCCCCCTTGCTCTCGGCCCAATTCGAGGATCTGAGCTGCCTTGTCCTGGGTGTACGGCGAGTCCCATGTCACCGGAGATCCCACTCGTGCGGCCACCACTCGGGCGCCGACCTCGGCCAGTGCCAACACGGCCACTGCCACGATGAGCGCCTTCGAACGCAGGAGACCACTCATCAGAACTGGAAGTACAGGAAGGGGACGGCCGCCTGGCCGCTGAACACGATGAGAGCTACTGCGCCGAGTCCGTAGGCGAGGCCCCGGAGAGGGTACGGCCACGAGAGGATGACAGCGTGGTTGCCGGACGCTCTTTGAGCCAGGTCCAGTACCAGGATCGCGGCGATCGCCGGGAGGAGGAGAGCCAGCGCATCGATCGGCAGCGGCCCCGACCGGAACGAGAACAGACCCGTCAGGTAGTCGACCGCATCGCCGAACGTCGCGGCGCGGAACAGGATCCACGTCAGAGTCACCAGGGCGAAGGTGCTGAGAACGGCGGGGACATCGCGCGGCCGGATCATGTCGGTCGCCGAACGAGTCCGGACGGGCCGGACCACGCGGTGGACGGCCAGGTATGCACCGTGGAGACCACCCCACACCACGAATGTCCAGGAAGCTCCGTGCCAGAGCCCGCCCAGCAGCATGGTGATCATCACGTTCCGGATCGTCGTCACCGTCCTGCCCCTGTTACCACCGAGGGGCACGTAGAGGTAGTCGCGCAGCCACGTCGAGAGAGAGATGTGCCACGTGCGCCAGAAGTCGGTGATGTTCCGAGATAGGTAGGGCTGTTCGAAGTTGCGCATCAGATCGATCCCGAGCAGGCGGGCAGAGCCCCTGGCGATGGACGAGTAGCCGGAGAAGTCGCCGTAGATCTGGATGGCGAACGCGAGTGCACCGGCGGTCAACTCCATCCACCCGGCGGAGGCCGAGCGGCCGAACACATCTTCGACGAGGGGAGCGAGGGCGTCGGCGATCGCCACCTTCTTCACCAGGCCGATGAAGATGAGCGTCAGCCCGGATGACAGTCGCGAGCTGTCGATCGGCTCCCTGACGTTCTCGAATTGGGGGAGCAATCGTCGAGCTCGCTCGATCGGACCGGCGACGAGCTGAGGGAAGAAGGCCACATAGACCGCAAACGACAACGGGTCACTGCTCGGTTCGAGCCGACGGCGGTACACATCGAAGGTGTACGACAGGGTCTGGAACGTGTAGAAGGAGATGCCGATCGGGAGGATGACCTGCAGTGTCGGACCCGCCGTCTCGAAGCCGAGGCGGGTGAGGATCCCCACCGCAGAGTCGACGAAGAACCCGAAGTACTTGAAGAATGCGAGGACGCCGAGGTTGACGGCGATGCTGGTTGCGAGGAGTACCCGGCGTCGAGTTTCCCGGTCCTCTCGCCCCATCGCTCGGGCGACGAAGAAGTCCACCGCTGTCGACGCCCAGATGAGCGGGAGGAATCGCCAGTCCCACCACCCGTAGAAGAGATACGACGCCGCGAGGAGGAGGCCGTTCTGACCTCGTCGGCCCAGGCGCCAGTAGAGCGCGAAGACGACGGTCAGGAGTACCGCGTACTCGAAGCTGTTGAACGTCATGGGGCCTCGCCCACTCTAGGGATGGCCCCGGGTCGGATCGTCACCGGCAGGGAGCTCCTTACCCCCTCTGGTTGGGAGGATCAGCGGCCGCCGGTCGGGGCGTAGAGAGCATGCCGACTGCGAGGGGGATCGGACGCCTTGACCGGTCTTACCCGCTACCCGATTCTCCGATCAGGTACTCGCGTACCAACCCGGCCAGGAAGTCGCCACACTCGCCGGTGGCGGCGAGGACTCCGATCCGCTGCGGCGGGGGAGGATCCGGGATGGTCTGCGGATCGCACGCCGCGGTGAACTCGACCGGATGGACCCTCCTGGCGTGTCCTGAGAGAGTGATGGCGGTCGAGGTGAGAATCGGCGGCGTCTCCACGTACTCGAGGCCGCTGCCGCCCATGCCGACAACCAGCCGTTCGGATGGCCCGGTGATAGCGATGGCCGTGATGGCCGTGATGGCCGGATCGCGGGCGGTGACGGTGCACTCGACCCCGTTGGCCCCCATGATCCGGCACTCAGAGGCAACGAACTGGCTGTGGAAGGCGGCGAGGAAGTCGACGAGGCCGCCGAGGCCGAACTCCGCAGCATTCACGTCGACGAAGATGGCCGGGTCCCCATCGCCTCCCACCGCCGACCAGAAGTGGCCGACCCAATCGACGAAGGCATCGATCTGGGCGACATCGGTTTCGTCGAGGCCGAACGCATCGGCATCCCGATCGGGTGTGCCGTCTGTGGAGAGTGGTGTGGATGTGATCGACGTGGCCTGGAGTTCGGCGTCGAATGGGTCGAGACCCACGAACGTGGTGGTGGTCGGGACTCCGGGTTCGGTACCGGATCCGGTCGAGAGTGCATACAGCGCAACCATGGCCACCGCGGCGGCCGCGATGGCTCCGGGCGCGCCCGGTCCGCGCCGACCCCGCACCTGCACGGGGCGGACGTCTCCTGAACCTTCGGTGTGACCCCTGCTCACCCGCTCCTCCCGCGCCGCCACTGCCGCCCATGATGGTGCAGCGCCGGGCAATAGGCTGGCCCTGTGCTGCGA
>JABMPV010000033.1 GCA_013202595.1 bacterium | reverse complement strand
TGTCGTTGCCGCCGCCGCCGCAGATGTGGTCGTGACCGGCGAGGCCGTCGATCTGATCGCCGCCGCCGAGGCCCATGATCACGTCGTCGCCGTCGGTGCCCTCGATCACGTCTTCGGCCCGAGACCCCAGGATCGTGGCAGGGAGGCCGTTGCACACCGAGAACTGCAGCGGGAAGGCGTCGTCGGTGTCGGCGATCTCGTCGCCGTCATCGTCGGCATCGCAGGCGTCGCCCGCTCCATCGGCATCGGTATCGATTTGATCGGGATCCCGATCGTCGGGGCAGATGTCGATGGAGTCCGCAACACCGTCCCGGTCGCGATCCGAGGTGTCGACCCTTTCCCTGTACAGGGCGACCTCGGGACCGAATTCGTTGATCGCTCTCGAGTTGTTCTCCCTGTCGGATCCCGTCGTGAAGACCGTTCCGGCCACTTCGACGGAGATATCGGGACTCGAGTAGTAGAGCGCTCGCGGGCAGTCGTTCGGGCATGCGGACCAGTAGGCCATCACGGTTCGATACACGCCGTCCTCGACGTGGCCGGCGGCATAGTTCGCATAATCGCCGGGACCGGCTTGGGAGGCGCCCCGGTCGTGCCCTGCACTCAGGTTGTGGGACACCTCGTGGGCGAACGTCACGTTGGATGTGGCGAAGTCCACGTCGATGACCGAGAAGGCGAGTGCTTCATGGGGGCTGCCCGGCGACCACGCCAGACCACCGAAGTCATCCCTTTCGACGATCAGCGCGACGAGGTCGGCTCCCTTGTCGTCCCGGATCTCGTGAACGCCGTCGAGCAGAGTGTTCCGGGGACAATCGTTCCACGGCCATCCGTCCACACACGTCAGGTTCATCAGGTCGCCCAGAGCGCTCGATGACGTTTGATCAGCCGGCGCCGGCGCCTCGGTGTAGCCCACTCTTCTGGAGGCAGCCAATCGCAGCCGCACGTCGATGTCACTGTTTTCGTATGCAGCATTTGCCTGGAGGACCATCAGGTCCACTTCGGCTCTGATGTTGTCGGCTCCGCCGAGCTTCGCTTCCGCCGCAGGGGTCCACAGGACCATGATGTCGACCACCGTCTGTCCGCCCGGCGCCCGTGACCCACCCCGATCGGGCGCGGGTGCCGGGAGATCCGAAGGCAGTTGCACATGGTCGTCGGGGATGTCACCCGTCGGGTCGAACTGGACGATGCTGTGGCGGCCGTCCTGCAGCGGCCTGATCTCGTATGCACCGCCCGGAACCGAGACATGGGCGGTCATCTCGCCGTTGCGCACGACGACGAGGACGTCGCCGGTTCCGTCGACGGGCTTGCCCTGCCAGGTGAACCCCGCATCGAAACTGTCCCGGTACTCGCCGGCCGCTACCACGCGTGTGTCGTCGAACAGATCGAGCACGACGGTCGATGATCCTCTGCTCAGGCCGAGCGTCTCGACGAACCCCGGCGAGAGCGTCACATCTCGTGAGCGATCGACAACCGACGGGTCCATCGGAGGCTCGGTCACATCGGCTTCACCGGAACGGGTCAGCACCGGGACGAATGCCTGGAGTTCGGCTTCGGTGGCCCCGGTGGTGGTCGTGGTGGGTGCGCTCGTCGTCGAGGTAGGCGCCGATGTGGATATCGGTGAAGTCGTGGAGGTGACCGAGTCGGGCGTGGTCGTGGAGGCCGGCAGTGATGTCGTTGGCCCGGGAGTCGACGCGGTGCTGAGGCCCTCGAAACCGCCGTCACCGCTGCATGCGGCGGTGAGGAGGGCGAGCAGGATGAGCCCGGCGACGGCTCTCGAACAGCGATGACTGCGGCGCACGATTTACCTCCGTGATCTTCCGGACCGTACGCCTCCTCGCTGCACCCCGATAAGGGTCGATTGGCCCTTGTCGACCCATGCCGTGGATATCGGTCTCTCGGCCGTTCCCGGCGGAGGACCTCGCGTGGTTCGTGGTCTCGTGGGTGAGACAAGCCCCCGGACCACTTCGTCGAGGCGGACGAATACGTCCAGATCGCGTGGTGCCCTTGGAGGGGGACCGGGATCGCTACAGCGTCGCCGCCTCCAGGCGATCGAAGACGACGCCGGCGTGGCGTACGGCTCTGGCCGGGTCGAGCAGTGAGGCGATCGTGTCTTCATCGAGAGGTACATCCGGATCGGCCACCAGGGAATCGGCGAAGTCGGCCCCCTCGTCCCAGACGGCTGCTGCATGACGCTGGACGATGCGATAGGCATCGTTTCTGCTCATGCCGGTCTCGACCAGGGCGAGTAACACCGCCTGGCTGGACACGAGGCCTCCTGTCGCATCTAGGTTGGCCTTCATCCGATCCGAATCGACGACCAGGCCTTCGAGCAGCGACGTCATCCTGGCCAGGGCGAAGTCGAGGGTGAGGCAGGCGTCCGGGATGGCGACCCGTTCGACGGATGAGTGGCTGATATCCCGTTCGTGCCACAGGGCGACGTTCTCCATGGCTGCGACCGACCATCCCCTGAGCAGCCGGGCGAGACCCGTCAGGTTCTCTGCCCTGATCGGATTGCGTTTGTGAGGCATCGCCGACGACCCCTTCTGACCCGTGCGGAAAGCCTCGACCGCCTCGGCCACCTCGGAGCGCTGCAGATGCCGTAGTTCGACGGCGATCCGCTCGATGGTCGCCCCGAGCAGGGCGAGCGCCGCAAGGAATGCTGCATGGCGGTCGCGGGCAACCACCTGGGTGGGAGCGGGTTCGGGATCGAGGCCGAGTGCGGCCATCACATGCTCTTCGATGTCCGGCGGGACGGTCGCATAGGTGCCGACCGCTCCGCTGATGGTGCCGGTGGATACCTCATCGGCGGCTGCGACGAGGCGGCGCCACCCTCTGGCGATGTCGAAGGCCCACGAGGCCGCCTTCAAGCCGAAGGTCGTCGGCTCGGCCCAGATGCCGTGCGTTCTCCCGACCATCACGGTGTCCCGGTGCGTCAGCGCCAGCGACCTGACCGTCTCGAATAGGCCGGCCGCCCCCTCCAGCAGGATCCCCGAGGCCTCCTTGAGCAACACGCCCTGTGCCGTGTCGAGGACATCAGATGATGTGAGCCCGTAGTGGAGCCACTCGCCGTGCGCGTCCATCGACGTGGCGAGGACGTCGACGAACGCGGCGACGTCGTGGTGCGTGACCGCCTCTCTGGCCTTCCACTCTGCGATATCGACCGGAGGGGCTGAGCGCACTGCAGCACCGGCGCCTGCGGGTGCAGTGCCGTGCGACTCCCACGCCTCGACGACCAGTGCCTCGACTTCCTGCCACACGTCGAGTC
>JABMPV010000467.1 GCA_013202595.1 bacterium | reverse complement strand
GTGTATACCATTGCGGTGGATGGGAGCGTGTTGTCATGGCCACCTCAGTGGATGCTTGTCTCGAGGATTTCGAGTCCGACGATCTGACCTTCAAGGTCTGTCAGGCGGTCATCTCGGTGATCCCGGCAGTACCCGATCTGCACCACTACGAGAGCGTGAAGACGGCGATGGCGATCGTTGCCCCGGAGGCCTCCGAAGCGGTGATCGAACGCGCCGTCGAACTCTCGCGGCAGACCCGCTGCCACGACGCGATGCGCATCGCCCAGTTCATGGACAGCGGCGACCGGTTGTCCGCCCTCTATCGCGGGATCCAGGCGGCCGTGATGTACTTCACGGGCAAACGATCCGAGGCGCTCAACACCGAGGAGCAGCAGGGCAAGGATGCGGCGCTGAAGTTCCTGGCCCTGGGGGCCATGGTCTCGTTGTTGTTCGATGGCACGGATGACGACAAGGCCGATGCCTTCCGCAACCTGCCGGCGGGCAAGGCCATCGCCATCTATTTTGCGGCGGTGGAGGTTGGGCTGCCGTTTTCGGACCAGGTGCTGGCGTCGGACAACGGCTACCTGCGGACGCTGATGGAGGAGCACGGCAAATCGCAGGCGTCCCGCCTCGACGA
Organism: bacterium; assembly: GCA_013202595.1. Taxonomy (GTDB): domain Bacteria; phylum Actinomycetota; class Acidimicrobiia; order Spongiisociales; family UBA11373; genus JABMPV01. The sequence continues at coordinate 2,059 of JABMPV010000467.1, read as the reverse complement.
TGTGGCCGACGACGAGCGGCTGGCCGCCGCCAAGGCCATGGTGGAGCGCATGATGAATCCCATGGACACGGTGGCCCACTACGCCGTGCGTTATGTCGAACCCATCGCCCGCAGCGCCGGCATGCTGCTGCCCGGCTCGCTGGACAAGGCCGGCGAGTTTGCCGATGTGGCGGCGGTGGGCGTGGACGTGATCCCCTCCTACCGGCTGCTGGCGGCCCGGCTCGCCGCGGAGGCGTGCATCTCGCGGGCGGTGGCGGAGCAGGCCCCGATCCCCTGACCCTCAGCCAGGAGGAGCACCAATGGTGACGAAGATCCAGGGGCCCACCCGCATCGAAGCGGCGGGCCGGCCACCCAAGATCATCGACGAGTACACCGTCGTGACCGGTGGTGTGTTGCACCTGGAGCTGCGGGACCAGACGCTGGACGTGGCCGCGGGGGATGGGGTGATCGTCCGTGCCGGCGAGTGGGTGCGCTACAGCTCACCCCACCCGGATGGCGCCCAGTATTTCGCCGTGTGCCTGCCGGCGTTCTCGCCGGACACCGTGCACCGGGACGTGTGAACGTCAAGCGTCCTCAGTGGACGTTCTGTTTCCGATTTTCATTTCACCAAATTTGAATGGACATCGGATGTCATGTGCATGAAGATCAATGCGCATGACATCCGATGTGTTTTCTGCATGGGATTACGCACACAGAGGGAGGTTGGGATGATTGATCTGGTCTGTGGCGACGCCCCCCGGGGAGCCAACTACTTCGGCCGCGAAGTGATGCTATCTGAACTTCGCATCGCTCTGCAGACCGACAACGTCCTGCTAGTGGCGCCACGCCGGTTTGGAAAAACGGGTGCGATGTTTCAGCTTCTAGACCAACCGGCGGCATTCAGCCCGGTGTACATGAATGTCCAGCACATCCACTCGCCCCAGGCGTTCATTGTGGAGCTTATCGCTGCACTGCTAAGCAACAGCACCTCTCGGAAGCTGATCTACGCATCGGCTGGGGCCATGCATGACGCTTTCCGGTGGTTGCGCGATTTGCCCGAGTCAATCGCCCTCGGCGGTGAACTCGGCAAGATCAAGATTGAGTTGAGGAAGAGGGAAGAGCTGGCCGAGCGTTGGGACGAAGTGGGCTCAGATGCGTTCTCCTTGCTGGCAAAGGGGGAGCAGCAGACTCTTCTTATGATCGATGAGTTCCCGATCATGATCCAACATCTTCTCCACGCCTCGGAACCCGAAGCCAAACGATGCTTGCACTGGCTGCAGCGCGCTCGTCAGCTACCGGACTCGAACACTCGTTTTCTTTTTGCTGGTTCGATCAACCTACTGAGCACCCTGGACCGACACCGACTGGTAGACACAGCCCTCGATCTCCGGAGCGTGAGGGTACCTCCGTGGGACTCGGCGACCACGAAGGCGTACGTTCGCCAGATATTCGCGTCGCGTGGTCTGGAACTGGTCGAAGGCGTATGTGAGGAAGTCCTGGGGCAGGTAGGTGCGCCGATTCCATACATGGTGGCCCTGGTTCTTCGAGCCTCCTTCGAACGGTCCTCTCACGCTGGCTGGAATATTGATCGGGAGATGGTCGCTGCCGCCGTCGAGGAAGATCTGCTTCGGGGTCCCCCCACCGCCGTGTTCATGCACTACCGTACTCGGATTGCGGAATATTACCCGGGCCGTGAACAAGCCATCGTACGAAGGCTGCTCGGCCTGGTTTCCGTGGCTGACAACCCGGTGAAGAAAGAAACGCTCTTCACCATCTACCGGGATGCGCAAGACGACGGTGACGACGACGACCTGCTCAATCGCTTCAGCTTACTCCTGGAACGCATGGAGAACGACGTTTACGTACGCCGCGTTGATGGTGGATATGACTTCTACAGCTTTCTCCTGAAGCGCTGGTGGCGCGATCGTTTCGGTTTCCAGGAGGGCCGATGAGTTCCTATATGCCTGGACGCCGTCTTTTCCGGCCCAATGGATCCGATCCTAGCTACCTCGAAGCGATCACGGTCGGTCGCGAGCCAGTGCTAGAAGACATCATCGCCCGGCTGCGACGTTGGCAACCC
>JABMPV010000466.1 GCA_013202595.1 bacterium | reverse complement strand
CGCTGCCCCCTCCGGTGCTCAACGTCCTCCCGACGACCTGGGTCCCGACGATCGAGATGACCGTCCACATCCGCGGGATCCCCCAGCCCGGGTGGCTGAGCTTCCGCTTTGCGACCAGGGCACTGGTCGACGGGTATCTCGATGAGGATGGTGAGATCTGGGACTCGACCGGCCGACTCATGGCGGTCAGCCGGCAATTGGCACTCATCCCACCGTCGGAGCAAGGTTGAGCTGCGGTTAGCCTGCCGGTCGAGGAGGTGGCACCCGTGACGGAAAGTAAACGACTCACCGAGTGGTCGCACGGCTCAGGCTGAGCGTGCAAGCTCGCCCCAGGTGAGTTGGCGCAGGTCCTGCGCCGTTTGGACAACGCACCCGCTGTAGAGCATCCGGACCTGCTCGTCGGGATCGCCGGATCGGACGACGCCGGGGTCTACCGCCTCAGTGACGATCTGGCGCTCGTGCAGACGGTGGACTTCTTCACGCCAATCGTCGACGACCCGGGCGACTGGGGTCGGATCGCCGCAGCGAACGCTCTGTCCGATGTGTACGCCATGGGAGCTCGACCGCTCACTGCCCTCCAGTTGATCGGCTGGCCACGGGAAAGACTGCCGCTCGAGATGCTCGGCGATGTCGTCGAGGGTGGCGCCGGCGTGCTGGCCGACGCGGGGTGCACACTGGTCGGCGGCCACACGATCGACGACCGGGAGCCGAAGTACGGGTTCGCCGTGACGGGGTTGGTGCATCCCGATCGGGTGGTGACCAACACAGGAGGCCTTCCCGGCGATGTGCTGGTGCTCACGAAGCCGATCGGCACCGGGTTGATCGCAACGGCCATCAAGCGAGGTGTCGCCGACCTCGTCGTCGCCGCCGAGGCGATCCGGATCATGACGCACCTCAACAGGGGGGCGGCCGATGCGATGGTGGCCACCCGCGCCCATGCCGCCACCGATGTGACCGGCTTTGGCCTCCTGGGTCATCTCGGTGAGATGCTCGGGGATGTCGGAGCCGAGATCGAGTCCGATGCGGTCCCACTGCTCCCGGGCGCGGCCGACCTGGCGAGATCGGGTGTCATCCCCGGTGGCAGCGAGAGGAATCTCGCCCACGCATCCGGGTTCACCGACTTCCGGATCGAAGACACCGCCACCCGGATCCTCATGGCCGATGCCCAGACGAGCGGCGGATTGCTGATCGCCGTACCCGAAGACAGGGTGCCCGACCTCCTGACGCGCCTTGCAGCCAACGACGCCCCCGCCGCAGCCCAGGTCGGCCGGATAACGGCCGACCACCCCGGCGAGATAGTGGTCCGCTAGCGGTGTCCGACGTCCGGTGTCCGATGACCGATGACCGATGACCGATGACCGATGACTGATGACCGATGACCGATGACCGATGACCGACACCCGACACCCGACGACCCCGAAGCACGCAACTACCCTCACCCGCGTGACCACGCCCCATCCCGACCGGCTTCCTGCGATTGCCGATGCTCTCTCCATCGGGCGGATCGATCGGCACGTCTTTCTGTGTGCCGAGCAGACGAATCCGCGGTGCTGCACGCAGGAGGAGGGTGGGGCCGTCTGGCGGTATCTCAAGGAGCGCCTCAAGGAGTTGGGTCTGACGTCGGTGCCGGCAGGGTGGCGAGGGTCGGATCTCGAAGGCGGGCCGGGGGAGACCACGGCTGGCGACGGCTGTGTGCTCCGGACGAAGGTGGATTGCCTGCGGATCTGTGAGCAGGGGCCGATCGCGGTCGTCTACCCCGAGGGCACCTGGTACCGGGGCGTCGATGAGACGGCGATGGAGCGGATCATCATGGAGCATCTCGTCGGTGGCACTGTGGTCGATGATCTCGTGTTCGCCACTGACGATCTCGATCACGGAGATGTCGAGGAACCGGCCTCCACCTAACCTGGGGGCATGCCGATGCTCCGTCGCTTCTTCACGGTCCTCGTCGCCGGATGGGCCGTCTGGCGGTTCTTCGGTCCCAGGGTCCCGCCAAGCGTCAACGGCATCCAGGATGCACCCCTCAGAGTCCCGGGCCGCACCGTGTTCGTCGGCCGGACGGAGATGTTCGTCAGGGAGATGGGGCCGCCCGACGCTCCTCCGCTCGTTCTGCTCCACGGGTGGGTCTACGACGGCATGGCCACCTACAGCAGGATGATGCCGATCCTCGCCGAGCGATACCGGTTGTATGTCGTCGATCTCCGCAGCCACGGGAAGACGGATCGACGCCAGGGCAGGCTCGAGATCGCAGACATGGCCGACGACGTCGACGCGTGTCTCGAAGCCCTCGGGTTGCGGTCTGTCCCCGTCGTCGGGTACTCGATGGGCGGGATGACTGCCCAGGAACTCATCAAGAGGCACCCGTCGCGTGTGAGCCGCCTGGTGCTGTTCGCCACTGCCGCCCATCCGGTGGCCTGGCCCAGGTGGGCGGCGCTTACGGTGTTCATGGTGGGCAGGGCTCTCGCCCGTCTCGATCCCGTTGCCGTTCCGAGGATCTCGCACAGGTACCTGCTCAAGGTCGGGGCCGTGGCGCCCGAGCACGCCGCATGGCTGTGGGATGAGCTGCTCGATCGTGACACCGATCTCTACTACCAGGCCGGCTTCGCCATCCTCAGATTCGACGCGACCAAATGGGTGGGCAAGATCGACGTGCCGACGCTGTCGATCATCCCAACCGAGGATCAGATGATTCCAGCGGATCGTCAGCGAGCCACCGCGGCGCTGCTCCAGGACAACCGGGTGATCGAACTCGAGGGAGCCCGGCATGAAGCCGGACTCACCCGTGCCGGAGAGGTGGCCAGGGCGATCATCGACTTCGTGGCCGAGTAGTGGACGCTGACGATCCCCCGGTGGCGGGGGATCGTCGAACAGGTGGAGGGTCAGCCTTCGCCGGACAATTGCTTGGCGACGACCAGGCCCACCACGACTAGTAGTACCAGCAGGATGAGCTTCTTCATGCGTCATCACCCCCTTCTGGAGGCGAGTGTACGGCCGGTGTCGCATTACTCGCGGTTCCTCCACCGGCCGGGTCGACTCGCCCCCGGCTTTTCGTGGTGCCCCTTGCCTCCGGTACCCTTCTCAGGTCCTCACCGGAGCATTCCGTGACCTTTGATCGTCGGGCCCGGTTCGCCTGGGTCGTACTTGCCTTCAACATGGCCGTCATCCTGTTCGGAGCAGTCGTGCGCGCCACAGGTTCGGGTGCCGGCTGCGGCGGCAACTGGCCCGACTGCAACGGCGGTGCCCTGCCGTTGGCCGGCACCTCAGAAGAGGCGATCGAGTTCTCTCATCGGGCGACGTCGGGCGTCGCTCTGCTCCTCGTGGCCGTCCTGGTGATCTGGGTGTTCCGAACGACGTCGTCGGGCCATCCGGCCAGGTTCCTTGCAGGGCTGTCCGGCTTCTTCATCGTCAACGAGGCCCTGGTCGGGGCGATGCTGGTGCTCTTCGGCTGGACCGGCGAGGACGCCTCCAACGGGCGCGCCGTGGCCATCGCCCTTCATCTGGTCAACACCTTGTTCCTCCTGGCGACACTCGTGCTCACGGCCCGGGTGCTCTCGGGGCAACCTGCCCTTCGCCGACCGTGGCCTGCCTCGCTCCGGCGGCCGCTGATCATCGGCGCGGTCGGATTTGCCATCGTGGGCGTAGCCGGCGCCATCACGGCTCTCGGCGACACGCTGTTTCCCGCCGAGAGCCTGCTCGAGGGCATCAGGTCGGATTTCACGGGGACCTTCCTCGTGCGGCTCAGGTGGATCCACCCGATCGTCGCGGTGGGTGTCACCGGGTATCTGTTGTGGTGGGCCCAGGGCACCGAACCGGGGACAGGGTTGGGGGACAGGCTGGGCACTGCCCTCACCGGCTTGCTCCTGGTGCAGGTCGCCTTTGGAGCGCTCAACGTCGCTCTGCTCGCCCCGGTCTGGCTGCAGATACTGCACCTTCTGGTGGCCGACGCCGCGTGGCTCGCCTTTGTGCTGTTCGGTGCCGAGGCGATCGCCGTCGAGCAGGCTGCGATCGACCCGGCGCCCGCATGAGCTCCGAGGTCACGATGACCGACCCCCGCGCGGCTTCGACGATCGGCCAGCGGGTCAGAGCCTGGGTGGCGCTGACCAAGCCGAGGATCATCGAACTGCTCCTCGTCACCACCGTCCCTGCGATGGTCATTGCCGCCGACGCGTGGCCGGATACCTGGCTGGTGGTGGCGACTCTCATCGGAGGAACGCTCTCCGCCGGGGGAGCGAACGCGATCAACAACGTGGTCGACCGCGACATCGATTCGAAGATGCGCCGAACCATGCATCGCCCGCTTCCGGCTCACAGAGTCGGCGCCGGTGAGGCGCTCGCCGTGGGCCTCGTCCTCGGGATGGCGGGATTCGTGTGGCTCGCCGCGTTCGTCAACCTGCTCTCGGCGATCCTCTCTACGGCTGCGTTGGTCTTTTACGTGCTGGTGTACACGCTGTGGCTGAAGCGGTCGACGTCGCAGAACATCGTGATCGGCGGCGCCGCCGGTGCGGTTCCCGTTCTGGTCGGCTGGGCGGCCGTCACTGATGGCCTGGATCTCGGGGCATGGGTGCTGTTTGCGATCGTCTTCTACTGGACGCCGCCGCACTTCTGGGCGCTCTCGTTGCGCTTCAAGGAGGACTACGAACGGGCAGGGGTGCCGATGCTCCCGGTCGTAGCAGGGGTGGAGAACACCACCAGGCAGATCATCTCCTACACGCTGCTCCTGGTCGGACTGTCGCTCGCACTCGCTGCAGTCGCCGACCTCGGCGTGATCTACCTGGTGACCGCGGTCGGCCTCGGCGCCTGGTTCACATTCGAGACCGTGCGTCTCGGCGCGGATCCGGGAAGAGCGATGATCGTCTTCCAGGCATCCAACGTGTACCTGACGCTGCTGTTCGCGGCGGCCACGGTCGACACCCTGGTCCTGTAGAGGCTCGCGCATGTGGTTCTCGAGTCAGACCCCATCGGTAGAGTTGCGCCAGGAGGCTCGCTGATGGATCTCATCGTCCTGATCGTCGCAGCCATGCTCATCGTGGCCGCCGGGGCCATGGTGGTCGTCCACACCAAGCCGCGTCCTCACGGCGCCCTCGAGTACCTGTGGATCACCGCTCCGGCCGTCGGCGTGGTGGCGCTGCTGATCCTGGCCTTCGCCAGGGTCGTCGAGTGACCCCGCCCCGGGTGCCCCGTTAGGCTGGCGCGCCGTGCTGGCATCAATCTCCTACCCGCCGATCCCGCTGTTCGAAGTGGGTCCGTTCACCCTGTCGCTCCACGGGTTGTTCGCCGGAATCGGGTTCGTTTCGGGCAGCTACCTCATGATCCGACGGGCCCGCCGGCGCGGCTTCGATGAGGACAAGATCGTCTCCGTGCTGACCTGGGCGATCATCGGAGCGATCCTGGGAGCCCGTCTCTTCACCGTCCCCGCCCACATCGGGGATCCCGGCTTCAGGGCCCTCGACGCCATCTCCCTTGCCGGGTACTACTCGATCATGGGCGGGTTCGCCGGAGGGATCCTGGCGGCAGTCATCAGATTCAGGATGCTCGGGATGTACCCCCTGGCCTACCT
>JABMPV010000465.1 GCA_013202595.1 bacterium | reverse complement strand
GGGCCACAGACTCCAACCAGGCACTCCTGCGGCACCCGGGACTTCCGCTTAGGGCTGCTTCCTTCCGGATCTGACCCGATTCACAGTTATCCCGCCGCGCAGGACCCGGTCTTCAACGCCTGCGTACCCGGCGCTCGACCCGCACCCCGGAAGCCCTCGGGCGGGGATTCGGCCCCGCATATAGAGGATTTCGGGTTCAGGGCACCCCTAGCGCCCCGCTTAGCACGATCGGTCGCCAGGCTACCTGGACCCTGAGGGTGTCGAGTCGCTGTGATGGTCCGGGCTGCGGTGCCCGCAGTACGCTCGGCATGGTGAATACCTCGCTGAGCGGGCCGCTCGCCGTCCGCCGCTTCCGCTCTCTCTGGATCGCCTCCGTTTTCAGCAACGTGGGCGGCTTCTTCCAGACCGTCGCTGCCACGTGGCTGATGCTGGAACTCACCGGATCGCCGTTCTGGGTGGCGGCGATGGCGGCTTCGACCACACTCCCTCTCCTGTTCCTCTCCCTGCCGGCCGGCGCTCTCGCCGACCTCACCAACCGGCGCAACCTGCTCCTGGCCTCCCAGGTGACGATGGGTACTGCCGTCATCGCCATGGCCGTGATGGAGTTGATCGGATCGACGACGCCGGAGTTGCTCCTGGCATTCGGTCTGATCCAGGGGGTCGGCGTGGCCTTCAATGCGCCCGTCTGGCAGGCGATGGTCCCCGACCTGGTTCCAAGGCAGCGGGTGGCCAGTGCCGTTGCTCTCAACTCGGTGTCGTTCAATGTCGCCAGGGCGGTCGGGCCGGCGCTCGGCGGCGTGGTCGTGGCCACGCTGGGACCCGGAGTGGCCTTCTCGATCAATGCGGTGTCCTATCTGGGGATCATCGCGGTGGTGGCCAGTTTCTCGTCGTCCGATTGGACCCCACAGTCGGAGACATCCATCACCGGCGCCATCACCCTCGGTCTCAGGTACGCCAGGTTCACTCCGGCGCTCCACTGGCTGCTCGGCATCGCCTCCGGATTCGCCATCACCTCGGCTGCCCTCAACGCACTGCTCCCCAACCTCACTGCAGACAAGTTGGGCGGGGGTGCCGGTCTCTACGGTCTGCTGCTCGGGGCCATGGGTATCGGGGCGGTGTTCGCCGGATTGACTCGCTCGTGGTGGACGAGACGGATGGGATCGCGAGCCGTCCCTGCCGGCGTGGCGATGTTCGGGGTGGCCGCAGTCGGAGTGGGGTTGGCGCCAACTGCCTGGATGGCCGCCGCCGGCATGGCCGCCGCCGGTGTTGCCTGGGTGTGGACGCTGGCCACCCTCAACGCCACGATCCAATTGATCTCCCATTCGTGGGTACGGGGCCGCTCACTCAGCCTGTACATGCTGGCCTTCTCCGGCGTGCTGCCGGTCGGGGCACTCATCGCCGGTGCCATCGCAGACCAGGTGGGAGCCGCAACCACGATCGTCGGGATGTCCTTAGGTGCGATCGCTCTGGGCCTCGCCACGTTCCGGATGCCGATACCCGGTCTGGACGAAGTGGTATCGCCCGAAGCGCCGAAGGACTGGGACCTCCATCCTCACGAGAACCTGGCCGTGTCGGGCGACAAGGTGATGGTGGTGAACACCTGGACGATCGACGAGGAGGATCTCTCGGAGTTCCTGGCCGTGATGGCCGATCTTCGGCTGGTTCGGTTGAGCACGGGCGCCCAGGATTGGTCGCTGTATCGCAACGTCGGGGATCCGCATCAGATGACCGAGGTGTTCATCAACCTGTCGTGGGACGACCACCTCCTCCAGCACGAGCGGATCGATGTGGCGGCTACGGCCACCATCAGGAGAGCACGGGAATTCGATCGGGCCGACGGCCCATTCAGCAGGCATCTGGTCGCATTCGAGGTGGTCGATCCCCAGGGGCGGCCCGATTGGAGCGAACTGGTGGTGCGCCACAGCGATTCACACGAGGCGGACGGTTCGATCCCGCTTCCCGGCATCCAGATTCACCGGGTGGAGTGATGGGGCATCGAACGCGACAGAACCGGCCGATGTCGGCCGGTTCCGGGCGGAGGGAGAGGGATTCGAACCCTCGAGACGACTTACACCGTCTACACGCTTTCCAGGCGTGCGCACTAGGCCAGACTATGCGATCCCTCCGGGAGACAAGGATGATAGAGCGATGACGGCGGCGTTCGATCTCGATCTGGCGATGCGGATGGCCCTGGGTGAAGCCGGAGCGGCACTCGAGCACGGCGACGTGCCAGTGGGTGCCGTCCTGATCGGGCCCGACGGGAGCGTCGTGGCGGCCGATCACAACCGGCGCGAGGAGCGGTCCGACCCGACCGCTCACGCCGAGATGCTCGTCCTGTCGGCGGCCGCGAAGTCTCTCGGCGATTGGCGTCTCGTCGGCCACACACTGGTGGTCACCCTGGAGCCGTGCGCCATGTGTGCGATGGCGGCGGTGTGGGCCAGGGTCGATCGGATCGTCTATGGAGCGGCCGATCCCAGGGCCGGCGCCGCCTGGAGCCTCTACAACATCCCCCAGGACGAGCGCCTCAACCATCGCTGCGACCTTGTGGCCGGAGTCCTGGGCGACGAGTGCTCGTTGCTCCTCGAGGAGTTCTTCCAGAGCGTCCGGGGAGACTGAGGATCCGGGGCGGGGCCGATGAACCGGAGTCGGTGCTGTGCCGGTCCATGCGTCGACGCCGACGACCGATGACCGACAACTGTTGACCTGAGAGCGAGCGCAGACAGGTTGCGGGCTCAATCAGGTTCTAGCTTGCGGCAAGCTAGTGCTCCGGCCAGGAACGTTGGCGATGTTCAGG
>JABMPV010000464.1 GCA_013202595.1 bacterium | reverse complement strand
TGCTGGCAGCGCTCAGCGGCATCGTGGAACGCCTCCGCCTCGGCGTGCTGGTGACCGGCAACATGTACCGCCACCCTGCTGTGCTGGCAAACATGGCTGCGACCCTCGACACCATCTCGGATGGACGGCTGGAGATCGGCCTCGGCACGGGGTGGGTGGAGAAGGAGCACGCCGCCTATGGCATCCCGCTCCCCTCGTGGAAGGAGCGCTTCGATCGCCTCGAGGAGACGTGTGAGATCCTCCATCTCCTGTTCACCCGAGAGGTGACCGACTTCAACGGCCCATTCCATCACCTGGAGGGCGCCAGAGCGCTCCCAAAGCCCATCCAGCGGCCTCATCCGCCGATCGTGGTGGGTGGCACGGGAGAGAAGCGCACGCTGCGCATCGCCGCTCTGTGGGCCGACGGGTGGAATCTCCCCGGCGGCGACCCCGACATCCTCCGGCACAAGATCGGGGTGCTACATCGACACTGCGCAGATGTAGGGCGTGACCCGACTGAGATCGAGGTGTCGGTGAAAGTCAAGGCCGACGGCGATCCGGCAGCATTCGCCGATCTCGTCGGCCGCTTCAGGGAGGCCGGAGCACAACATGTGATCGCCATGTTCGAGTCGCCCTTCGACCCGGCATCCCTCGGAATCGTCGCCGAGCACGTGGGGCCGGTCATCGGTCATCAGTGATCGGTCGTCGGTCGAACCGAGTACCGATGACCGATGACCGAGAACTGATCCTGCTAGGAGCAGGCGGGCCCGTCTGGCTCGATGATCACCTTGAGTGCGCCATCGCGCCGCTCGTTGAAGGTGTCGAGGGCAATCTCGAACTCGTCGAGCGGGAACGTGTGCGTATGGAGTTCGTTGACCCGTATCCGCCCATCGGCCACCAGCGGCATCGCCCTGCGCATCCCGCCCGCCGTGGCCCTCACTCCAACCAGTTCCTTCTCGTAGAGCACCAACTCCTGTAGCGACAGCGTCACATCGCCCACGGGAATCCCCACGGAGGCGCATCGACCGCCCTTGTGGAGCATTGCGAGAGCCCAGCGGTAGGAGTCGGCGACGCCGGCGCAATCGAGGGCGACGTCGGGACCAACACCCTCGGTCATCTCCCGCACCACGCCGACTGGATCGCCGAGGGTGTAGTCGACGGTCTCGAAGCCCAACTCGGCGGCCTTCTGGAGACGAGCACCCCGTCCCACGACGATGACCCGTCCGGCTCCCAGGGTCTTGGCCGCATCGCCTGCAAGCAATCCGACGGGCCCCGGCCCGAGCACGACCACGTTGGCGCCGGCCTGGATGTTGCCTCGCTCGGCCGTGTGGAGTGCGATCGCAGCCGGGTCGAGCAGTGCCCCCTCGTGGAAATTGAGCGAGTCGGGCAGGTGGAACAGAGCCTTGACCCCATGCACCACGAACTCGGCGAAGGCTCCCTGCCAGTTGTGCCCGTACTGGCGATGCACATCGGTGTTGCCATAGTTCTCGCACAGGTTGTAGCGGCCCTCGACGCACTTCTTGCAGAACCCGCACGCATCATGCGACGTCCCTGCCACCCTGTCACCTATGGCGAACCCGAGGGCGGCGGCGCCCGCACCGAGGGCACACACCTCCCCGGCCCATTCGTGGCCGGGGATGAAGGGGTACGACGGCGGCCAGAAGCCCGGGTAGTCACCGCGCAGCAGATGAGCGTCGGTCCCACAGATCGTGATCGCCTTCACCTTGCACAGGACCTCGAGTGGCCCGGGCTTCGGCTGGTCGACTTCCTGGATCGAATACTCGTTGGGGGCGGTGAGTACCAGTGCCTTCATGAGCCGTCTCCTTGTCAGATCATCGCCAGGGGATCGACCATGGATCCCGTGGCACCCTTGATCTTCAGCGGCAGCATCACGAAGAGGAACTCGTACACGCGGTCGCGAGCGATCTCCTCCAGATAGATGCTCTCCAGCAGGTAGATCCCGTTCTCGATGAGCAGCCTGGTGTGGACCGGCTGTGGATTCGCAGGCGAACCACGATCCGGCGTCGGCATGACTTCGTAGGTCTCCGTATCCGTGCCTGTCGCGATGACGCCCTTCTCGAGCAACCACTCGGCGGCTGAGAGGTCAGGCCCCGCAGTCTTGTGGGCCTCCATGGCCTCGGCATCCGGCCAGTACTTGAGGTACCCGGTGCGGATGAGAACGACGTCCCACGGGCGGATCTCCACGCCTTGAGCATCGGCAATCGCCTGCAACTCGTCTGCGCCGACCGGTTCACTCGCCGGCAGGGCATCCACTCCCCGATAGGTGGGCGGATCGAGCAACACCCCCCGGGTGAAGAATGGAGGCAGATGGGCGGCGTCGCCGACCGTCGGACCGTGATCGGTCAGGTGCTCGGCCGTGTTGCCGCCGCCGTACCAGTGGTTGTCGTCACCGATCGTCATGTGGCCGAGAGCATCGACGTGCGCCCCGGAGTGCGAACACGCCATCAGGTACTCGGCCATGTAGCCGAGGCCGACATCGTTGGGCGGGCCCCACGGCTGGACCCCGCCGGCCTTGATGCCGGGAGGGGTCCGATAGTTGAGTACCTGGAACGGCGGATGGCCGGGGAACAGCGGCATGCCGGGGAAGCGGGGCACCGACAGTGAGTAGTTCTGCCCCGTCTTCACCATCTGGGCCGCTTCGACCATCTTGGCGGCAGGCATGTCTCTCACGGGACCGACGTGCTGGATCTCACTCATGCTTGCTCCCTCTCCGTCAGAGCCCGCCACACTCGCTCGGGTGAAAGGGGCAGATCGCGAATGAAGACACCGGTCGCATCGGTCACTGCAGCGGCGAGCGCCGGGGCCGTCACCAGGAGGCTGCCCTCACTGATGCCCTTGACGCCGTAGGGGCCGGGACCGTCACGATTCTCGATCTTGAAGCTCTCGAGGTGCTCGGGCAGATCGAGACTGGTTGGGATCCGATAGTCGATCGCACCCACATTGCGCACCCGGCCACCGTCGTCACGGATGATGTGCTCCATCAACGCGTGGCCGAGGCCCATGATGGCTGCGCCGTCGTCCTGACCCCTCACCTGTACCGGATTCAATGCGAGGCCGACATCACCGACGGTGACATGACGATGGACCAGGATCTCCCCGGTCCCCTCATCGACCTCGACTTCGAACGCCGTGCAGTTGAACTCGAAGAACGCTGCCGTCCCGCCCAGCGGATGCTCGGGGTAGGCCTCTTTGCGCATCTCGCCCGTGCCGATGATCTCGCCGCCCAGGCGGCCGAGGCCTTCCCTGGCCATGTCGGGTACGGATACTTTCGAATCAGGCAGCTGCACGATTCCCTGGTCGACGACGATGTCGGCCTCATCGATCCCATGGAACCTGGCTGCCATCGCCCGAATCTGCGACTGGATGTCCCGACAGGCGAAGAGCACCGCATTGCCCATAAGCACAGACGATCGGCTCGCCGAGGTCTGCTGGTCGTAGGGCACGATCGCCGTGTCACCTGACACCACCGAAACCTGTTCGATCGGCACACCGAGCTCGTCGGCGGCGATCTGAGCGAAGACGGTGCGGGCTCCCTGGCCCATGTCGGACGTGCCCGCGTACACCATCACGCTGCCGTCGACCAGGAGCCGGATGATGGAGTACGACAGACCCGTAGTGGGGCCAGACTTCACGCCGACGGCCAGGCCGCGGCCCCGACCAGGAGGTGTGGGAGTGTGCCAGCCGATCTCGTCGGCCGCCTTCCTCACGGTCTGCTCCCATTCACCATCGCTCGGTGTGTCTCCGGGAACGTGCTCCTCGCCCTTATGGGCGAGATTCTTGAGACGGATCTCGAGCGGATCGATCCCGAGAGCGAGCGCCGCCTCGTTGAGGCAGGACTCCCTGGCCCAGCTCACATGGGGGATGCCGAATCCCCGGTAGGGATGGGTCGGCGTGGTGTGTGTGAGGATCGACCGCGCCTTGATACGCACGGCCGGAGTCCGATACGGCCCGGCCGACAGGAAGCTCGCCTTGGCGGCGATCCTGTCGCCGGTGTCGGCGTAGGCCCCGCACAGGAAGTGGTTCAGGTAGTCCTGGAACACGAGGGTGCCATCGCTCTTGAACCCCATGCGAACGTGGATCTCTGCCGAAGCCCTGCGCACCAGGGTGAAGCTCTCGTCGAGTGTCAGGATCAGTCGGCAGGGACGGGCGGCCTTGATCGCCATGAACGCCACCAGCGGTTCGAGTTTGGGGTGCTGCTTGCCGCCGAATCCGCCACCGGGGTCCGGAGCGATCACTCGTACCTTCGAGAGAGGCATGTCGAACACCGTGGCGAGGGTCTTCTGGAGCTGATATGGATGCTGGATGGTGCTCCAGACGGTGATTCCGTCACCATCAGGCGCTGCCATGAAGGCGTGCGGTTCAATGGCGAAGTGGGTCTGAGCGGGCCACTTGTAGTCTCGCTCGATGACGTAGTCCGCCTCGAGAGCATCGACGTCTTCCCATCCGAAGTCGTATTCGCGGATGATGTTGGTCTCCACCCACGGCCCCGAACGGATCGAAGGATCCTGGACCAGCACCGCATCGGGCGCCAGGGCCTCCTCGACGCTGAGGATCGGTGGGAGTTCCTCGAACTCCACCACGACCAACTTGGCTGCCTCCTCGGCCGCCTCCTTGGTCTCGGCCGCGACGGCCGCAACGGGCTCATCGTGATACTTGACCTCGCCCACAGCCAGGACCGGGCGGTCCTGGTATTGCGGGCCGTAGCGCGGTATCGGGTCGGGCAGGTCGGCGGGCGTCATCACGAACGCCACACCGGGAACCTGCATCGCAGCACTCGAGTCGATCGAGATGATGCGAGCGTGGGCCGGCCGTATGGTCACCAACTTGACGTGAAGGACGTCATCGAGCGGGATATCCGCCACGTACTTCTGGTGTCCGGTGACCCGACCGTATCCGCCGAATCGCTGCGGCGAAGTGCCGACTGAAGCGGTGGTCATCGGTCTCCCTCCTTGGCGGCCGAGAGCACGGCCTCCGCTATCTGTTCGTACCCGGCGCACCGGCACAGATTGCCCGCCATCGCCTCCCGAATCTCGGCGACCGACGGATCAGGGTTCTCGCTCAACAGGGCATGAGCCGACACCAATTGGCCGGGGATGCAGAACCCGCACTGGGCTGCACCGGTGGTGAGGAATGCCTCCTGCAAAGCGTTGAGGCGCCCATCGGGATCTGCCAGACCCTCGACGGTGAGCACTTCGGTTCCATCGACCTCGACTGCGAGCATCAAACACGAGTTCATCGGAGTGCCGTCCACCATGACGGTGCACGCGCCGCACTCGCCAACCACACAGCACTCCTTGGTGCCGGTGAGATGGAGGTCGTCACGGATGACATCGAGCAGGGTGTGATGGGGCGCCACTTCGAACTCACGCAACGCGCCGTTCAGTGTCACAGAGATGTGCATCGGTTGGATCATGTCGCTTCCGCCAGTCGATCGATCGCCTTCTGTAATGCCCGTGCACCGAGCACCGGAAGCATGGCGACACGGTACTCAGGGCCGGCTCGCATCGACGTGGGCGACGGACTGGCGTCGATGAACAACTCGCCGAGCAGCGGTGCTTTGGCATCGGCCGAAGCGCCGGCATCCGCCAGCACGCCGGTCTCGTCGAGTTTGAGCAATGCACGCGGTCCGACACTGCCGTACGCCATGCGCGTGACACCGGCCGAATCCACCCCGCAACACAGCGTGATGGAGGCCAGGTCCGTGCCGCGCCTTCGCGTCATTCGTGCGTAGGCAGAGCCCATGGGTGTCGTCGGAATCGGCAGTTCGATCGACGTCAGCAGCTCGGCCGGTCCAAGGTCTACCCGGCCCGGGCCCTGGATGAAGTCGTTCACCGAGACCCGTCTGCGACCGTCGGGGCCTGCGATGACCACATCGGCGCCGTAGACCAGAAGCGGGGGCGCCGTGTCTGCTGCAGGCGAGCCGTTGCAGATGTTTCCCGCGAGAGTTGCCCTGTTGCGAATCTGCACGGAGCCGACCACGTCTGCGGCCTCGACCAGTGCCGGGAAGTATCGCTGCACCTTGGAGTCGGCCACTATGTCGGCCATCACGGTCGATGCGCTGATTGAGAGGAATCCATCTCGCTCGACGATGGCCGGAGCCAGTTCATCGATGCGCTTCAGGTCGACGACGACCTTGGGATGTACCCAGCCGTTGCGGAGTTCGATGAGCAGGTCGGTCCCCCCGGCGAGCATATGGGCGTCGTCGCCATGCTCGACGAGAAGAGCGATCGCCTCGTCCACCGTCTGAGGGCGGGCATAGGTGAATGGCTGCATCAGCACCGCTCCTTTCCGAATGGTGTTCGGGTCACGGCTCCTCCTAGATGACCTTGTCGGCCTCGTCCATGAGAGCCTGCGGCGTCGCCGCACGGATCATGTAGAACGGAATCCCCGTGCAGAACTTGTTGACATAGTCCGTACGCGCCTTGCGCAATTCGAGCGTGTCGGTCAGAGGCATCGGCCACTCAGTGGCGAGCAACTCGTTGGTGAGGAAGTAGTTCTGCACCGAGTGGAAAGCCTGGAACTGTGCTTCGAAGTCACCCATCTTCACCGTGCTCGGATCGAAGTTGCCGTCGATGGCCGGCACGACGACCACATCGATCTTGCTCGGCTCGTCGTAGTCCTCCCACGAGGGCATCTCGCCGAAGAAGATCTCCACGGCGCGGTTGGGTGCGGCCTTGTCGGCCCGCTCCGTCCCCTTGGCGCGGCTCTTGAGGAAGATCGCCTTCGATCCCATCCTCACGGTGCCCGTCTCATCGATGACCGTCGTCTCGGTGGAGACGAGTTCGGCGCCCCGGATGCATGCCTCGATCTGGGCCATGCTCTTGCCGTGGTTGGACTCTCCTCCGAGGAACAGGACGGTCTTTCCCCGGTAACGAACTGCCGATGAATGGAACGGGTGCAGGCCGTCGGCTTCCATGCGGAGCGCGAGCACGGTGACGATCGCCTTGTTGATGGGCCCGTCGGCCCACTCGCCGTCGAACACCATCGTGGTGCCGTCCCAGGTCACCGACTTCTCCGGGGCATCCAGATTCCACACGAGATCGGGTTCGCTGAGAGTGATCTCGTCCTCCAACTGCACCGACGCGAGCCGGTAGTCGAGGAAGTCCATGTTGTTGCAGACGTGCTCCGGAACCTCGGCGCCGATCACATCGACCCTGATTCGCGCAGTACCTGCCGACAACTCCTCGGTGAGTATGGCCATGCTGTTTCTCCTCTGTTTCATTGGGTTGATTCGGTCAATTCTGAAAACTCTGCGCAGCGGCGCACTGCGTCGGCGGAGGTAGGGCGGACCGACCGATCGCCCGCGACCCTCACTGAATCTCGATTCGGCTATGCCACCGCCGCGATGGGGTTTCAGCCCCGGCACCGCCGGTTTCTCACGGCGTCTCGAAGTCTCCCTCAGCCGTCTCCCGACTCCTCTGCGATCAGATCGATCCCGCTGAGCAACTCTGCGGCCTCCGCGGCATGGGTACGCATCGTTTCTTCTGCACGACCGGGATCCTGATCGCGGATCGCCTCCAGCATCTCGTCGTGCCGGTGCGACAGCCAGTGCAAGTCGATCCCCGGAACCGACGCGGTGAAATACGTGCGCGAGAACGGCTCGAGCATTGACCAAAGCCGCGCCAGGGTCGCATTCCCCGCCGCCTCGATGATCCGGGCATGGAAACGGGTGTTGTTGATGGCCTGGTCATGGGGGTCACCCCGATCGGCCGCCTCCTCCATCGCCACGTAGAGGTCGTCGAGATCGGTGAGACACTGCTCGGTGCGGCGCTCGGCGGCCAACCGGCCGGCCAACGCCTCCAGTTCGGCCCGCACCTCGATGGCTTCGGTCAGTTCCTGTTTCGTCGGCTTTCGAACCCTGGCACCCTTGTGTGGCCTCATCTCCACGAAGCCGAGCGTGGCCAGGTCGCGCAACGCCTCCCTGACCGGTGCCTGGCTGACACCGAGGTCGCGGGCGACCCGGGTCTCGACGATGCGAGACCCGGGCGCCAACTCACCTTTGAGAATCCACGTGAGAATGCGGTCCTTGACCCGCTCGGAGAGAACCTCTCTCGTCACCGGCGTGGTTCGCGTCTCTTGTGGATTCGTCATGCAATCAGTCCCTTGAGGACGGTCTCCTGTCTTAGAGGATCTCGACGAGGCCGTTGGTGCCGTCGACCCGCAGGCGATCGCCCGTCTTGATCTCGCGGGTGGCGACGCCACATCCTGTGACCCCGGGGATCCCGAACTCACGAGCCATGACGGCCGGATGGGCGACCATGCCGCCTGCGTCGCAGACGATGCCGCCGATGATTGCGAACAGCGGTGTCCATGCCGGGTTGGTCATCTGGCAGACCATGATGTCGCCCTGCTTCACCTGGTCGAACTCCTCCGGCGAGGACACGACCTTGGCGATGCCTTCGACGACCCCTGGCGAAACGCCCAGGCCCTCGACCCTGCCCTTGGTCTCCGTGTCGAAGTGCAGCTTCTCGGGGAAGCCCCACAGGTTCAGATACGGGAACTGGAGCTGAGATTCGGTGACGGTGCCGATGAAGTCCGGGGGACGGATCTTCTCGAACTCTGCCCTCTCGGCGCGGCGCTGGGCCACGACTGCCTTGGCATCGATGAGATCCGGATCGCCCATCAAGTAACGCAATTCGTTGTACTTGAGGTAGATCGTGTCGTCCGGCTCGTCCAACAGGCCCATCTGGACCAGCTTCCGACCGATGCAGATCAGCACCACGCGCACGTGCTGGTGGGTGCCCTGATCGATGTAGAAGTGGTGGTCCGGTGTCAGCGGGGCCATCTGCAGGTTGATGGCATTGGCTGCCTTCAGTGCCTCGAGTGCCTCGCCCTCGGGGATGCCCTCGAGCAGTTCGACCGACGCGCGCTTGATGTCCTCGGCCAGTTCCTTCATGACCGGCTCGGGGTCATAGTCGGAGTCGAGATATCCCTTGACCAAGTCGAGGCACGGCTCAGGTGTCTCGAAACGCGACGGGTAGATGAACTCGTGGCTCCACACGGCGTGCCATCCGAATTCGCGCTGGTAGCGCTTCAGACCCTCTTCGAGGAACTGCCGGCCGCGCTCGGTCGCCTGGAGGGCTGTGTGAATCGCTGCTCCGGCCTCGGCGCCGAATGCCTCGAGCAGCACTGCGTCGCCCTTGACCTCGTCCTTGAGTTCGCAGAGCAGTTTGATGGCGTCCCAGTTGCGATCCGCTGCAGAGTTCTGCAGACGGCCGAGGATGACCTCGAGTTCCTGAGTGATCTCCCCGCCAACGGCCGCCTCGAGAGCTGCACGCAGGGCGAGCGTCGATGACAACTGGGAGAAGTTGAGCATCCAGTGGATCTTCCAGTGACGATCGAGCATGTCGATCGAGTCCTCGAGGATCGTGGCCCACTCCATGAGCGGGATGTCTTCCCACACGTCGATCTTCGACTCGAGATACTTCAGGTTGCGATCCATCTCGGGGACGAGGCGTTCCCTCCACCAGGTCGGGAAGTTCAACCCGTAGGTCGGAAGCACCGCGCCGAGGTACGCGCCGATCTTGCCTGCGTACTCCGGATCGTCCTTGGGGACGCGCGGGTAGTACATATTGCCGAATTCAGTGGCCGGGACGGCCATGTCGGGGTCACACGGGACGGCTGCGGTGAACAGGTACCCGTTGACGACCTTTCCGATCCAGTCCGAGGCAAATGGCGTGCCAAACCTGCGGAACATGTGATCGCACGTGAGCACCCAGTTGGCGATGTCGTTGTACATCGGCGACACGGGTCGGGGGCAGTGCAGATCGTCGTAGACCCAGAAGAGGTCCTTTTCCTTCTCGGACTCCCACTCGACGGGGAAGCTCTCGTCACCCAGGAACTGGGCGATGACTTTGCTGGTATCTGCCATTCGGCAAATCTCCTTCCTCAACGCGACTGCGCCGGGATCACACCTTGTGTGAGACCGTTTCCGGCGCCCTACTGGACTACTCGAGAACCATCGACTCCTGGCTGAGTGCTCCTCTCACTACGAGGGTCGAATCGACCCGGAGCGACGCTCCCGAGGAACGCAACGCGGCCGGGTGCTCATCACCTGGGGTGCAACGGAGAACGGAGGGCGTGACGACCATGCTCACGCCTCCGGAACCGTGGAAACGGAAGACGATCGATTGAGGAACACCCTTCTCGCCACATGGAGCAAGGGGTCCGTCGCGGCGTTGGCCATGACCATGGCAATGTCGTCACCCGACACGTGCACGCAACCATCCTCGATAATCGATTACTTGTACTCTACGGCCCGAATCAGGGTCCCGTCAATTGCAGAACCGAGCCGAAGGAGGTCACCGGGGCCCCTGCAGGGACAACAGGATCTCCGCCCGCCACCGGATATCGATCCACGGCCCGATTCGGAGCGTGTGCAGCGAAATCCCACCGAGACGCCCTCGCCTACGCGAGCATCTTTCCCGCTTCGGCGAAGGCCGAAGGCCCCAGCTTGAGGACCGGGACGCCGGAATCGGGGACCTCCGTCGCGCTCATCGACGCCTGGGCGAACACGACGCAGTCGACACCCTTCGCAGCGAGCACAGCAACCGACTCCGACACGAGGCGATCGTGTTCGGCCGTGTCC
>JABMPV010000463.1 GCA_013202595.1 bacterium | reverse complement strand
CTCCCTAGGAAAAGCTGTCGCCGCAGCCGCAGGAGCGCGAGATGTTGGGGTTGTTGATGGCGAACCCGGCGCCCTGGAGCCCGTCGCGGTAGTCGATCTCGGCGCCGTTGAGCATCCCCATGCTCTCGGGGTCCACGACCAGTTCGACACCGAAGAACTCCCTGCTGATGTCGGTGTCTTTGCGCTCGGAATCGAAGAACATCTCGTACGAGAAGCCCGAACAACCGCCGGGCTTCACGCCCATGCGCAGGAAGAGTGCCTGGTCGCCCTCGCTCTCGAGCAACTGGGTGACCTTGGTGGCTGCCGCCGAGGTCATGGACACCTGAGGTTCGGCGGCGCGTGGGGTGATCGAGATCGATTGCATTCGTGGTGCTCCTTCTGGCGGTCGTGACCCGCAGGGGCTTAGGCCCGGACCAGGGAGTATACGGACCACCTCGCACTGAGTGCACCGGATCTGGCTCATCGCCGGAGCCATTGTCTAGCGACCCCCACCAGATACCGTCGCCGATGATGGACACACCAGTGGTGGCAATCGAGGACCAGGTGATGGCGGCTCTGCGCGGCGTCGTCGACCCCGAATTGGGAGCCGACGTCGTCGAATTGGGCATGGTCACCCGCGTAGGGGTCATCGACCGCGTCGCCACCGTCGGTATTGCCCTGACCATCGCTGCGTGCCCGATGCGCGACCAGATCGAGGGCGATGTGGTTCGCAAGGTGACGGCCCTCACCGGCATCGACGGGGTCGTGGTCGAAGTGACGGCCATGACCTCCTCCCAGCGCTCTGATCTGATGGCCGTCGCCCGCAAGCGTGCAAGGGACACGGCGGAGGCGACCAGGGTCAACCCGCTCACGAGGGTGATCGCCGTGGGTTCGGGCAAAGGCGGGGTGGGTAAGTCGTCCGTCTCGGTGAACCTGGCCGTCGCACTCCAACTCGCCGGGTTCCGGGTCGGCTTGCTCGATGCCGACATCTGGGGGTTCTCGGTGCCGAGGATGATCGGCGCCGATACCCGACTCGAAGCGAATGAGCAGCGAGAGATCCTGCCTGCCGAGGCTGCTGGGATCCAGGTGGTGTCCACAGGCCTGCTCGTCGACGATGAGCAAACCGCCCTCATGTGGCGGGGCCTCATGCTGTCGAAGGCCCTGGAGCAGTTCTTGAAGGACGTCGCCTGGGACCCGGAACTCGACTACCTCGTGCTGGACATGCCGCCCGGAACGGGCGATATCCAGATGGCCCTCGCCCGCATGCTCCCTCAGGCGGAGATGATCGTGGTCACGACGCCGCAGAAGGCTGCCCAGAAGGTGGCCGCGAGGGTCGCCGACATGGCGCGCCGGTCGTACCTGCCCGTCATCGGGGTCATCGAGAACATGTCGGGGTTCACCACAGAAGATGGGCGCCGCTACGACCTGTTCGGCTCGGGGGGCGGCGCGGAACTCGCAGCCGAACTGGGCGTGCCGCTCATCGCACAGGTGCCGCTCGACCCATTCCTCGTGGCCGGGGGCGACACGGGCGATCCGGTGGTCGCAGCCCACCCCGGGGCGCCCTCGTCTCTAGCAATGCTCTCGGCAGCGGCCAGGGTGGTCGAACTGGTCCCTCCCGCCGCGGACGAAACATGTACCGCACGGATCGCCGTTCTCATGGAGCAACTCGAATCCGGCGAAGCAGCAGGATCCTGATCTCGGCCGACAGTCTTAGGGGGCTAGCGGATAGGGCCTGAGTGGGGACTCCATCTGTCGCGCCAGTCGATGAGTTTGGCGGTGATCAGGATGGCGGCCACGAGGCAGAGTTGGGCGTGACGGTGTCGGGTTCTGCGGTCGGTGTTTCGGCGGAGCTGCCCGTAGTTCGACAGCCACGAGTTGGTGCCTTCGACGACCCAGCGCAGCCCGAGACGCATCGGCGGTTTCGACTGGTCGGAACCACGCCGGGTGCGTCGTTGAATGCTGAGGTCGTCGAGTCCGAGGGTGGTGAGCTGGGCCCGGGTCTTGGGGTAGTCGTAGCCGCGGTCGAGATGCAACGTGCCGATCTCGCCCAACAGGCCGACCCGAGCGACATCGGCCAGGGTGGGTTCCAACAGTTTGAGGTCGTTGCGGTTCGCTCCATCGATTGCCCACCCGAGCGCAATGCCGTTGGCATCGACCGCCACCGACCACTTCCAGCCCAGTTTGGCCCTGTCCACAGGGCTCTTCCCGGTTCCCTCCCCGCCACAAGGAGCCTTGTGCAGCGACCCGTCGATCGCCACCTCGGACAGGTCCAGACCGATGATCCGATCGTATGCCTCGAGGGCGTGATCCCGCAGCTCGTCGAACACCCCGGCTGTGATCCACTCGTCACGACGGGACCGCAATGTCGTGTCAGATACCCGCCGGTCCAAGATGGCTTCGACTGTCACCCACGATGCACCGATCACCAACCGAACCAGAATCCCCCAGAAGCACAGCCGGTCCGAGATCCTCGGGCGATGACACCCCAACGGATGCGTCTCAGCCGGCCGGGGAATCATCGATTCGATCGTCTCCCACACAACATCCACCACTTCGGGATCGAGCGCGTGCATGATGGGTACCTCCACCGGTTCGTTGGGATTGCGTGCACTCGGGATCATCCCCGAGGCAACCCAACGACCGGTGGACCCAAACCTCCCTATCCGCGCGGCCCCTTAGTGCCCCGACCACAATCGTTTGCCGCGTTCACGACG
>JABMPV010000462.1 GCA_013202595.1 bacterium | reverse complement strand
GTGGGAGGGTCTCGGGGGCGATGACATGCTGCTCGTCCCGTGCGTGAACGCCGACCCGGGGTGGGCGGCTGCGCTCGGTGAGATGATTCGGAGCGCGGTCTGAACGCCGGCCGCCGGCAGGGAGCCGACCCGGAGAAGGGGAGCCAGAAGGTGGGACGCAGCAGCGGTGCCCCGGAGACGAAGATTCGCCTCTTCTCCGCCGCCCGCCGTCAACTGGCCGGGTCCGTTGTGGTGAGCTGGGTGCGGGCCGTGCTCGGGGCGGCGGCCGCCGTGGTCATTGCGGCCGCCATCGACGGGGTCGTCGCAGGTCGCGACGCCACCGGCTCCGTGGTCGCTCTCGGCATCCTGCTCGGGTTGCGCGGGTTGGCGGCAGCAGCGGCGCCGTTACTGGCGGCGTCGACCGCGACCACCGTCGAGGCCGACCTGCGCCGCCGCGTGCTCGACGCGGTGCTCACCGTCGGGCCCCCATCGTTGCGGAGAACCGGCGAGGTGATCGGTCCGGCGACGGAGGGCATCGACGCGGCCGGCGGGCTGGCGGGCACATTCCTCCCCCAGTTGATCGCCGGCATGTCCATCCCGATCCTCGTCGGGATCATCGTGGCGATCATCGACCCGGTCACCGCAGTCGTTCTGATCCTGCTGCTGCCCGTCACACCCGTGTTGCTTCGCTTCCTGGAACGGCGGTTCTCCTCGGTCAGCGCTCGCTACCGGGTCACCGCCGATCAGCTCGCCGCCCGATTCCTCGACGGCGTCCAGGGCCTACGCACCCTCAAGGCGTTTGACCGAGCGACGGACTACGGCGACGAGATCGCCGCCGAGGCCGAGCGCCTCAGGGTCGAGACCATGTCGCTGCTGCGGGTGAACCAGTTGGCGCTCCTCGCCGTCGACTCCCTGTTCACACTCGGGACCGTGGTGGCGGCGAGTGCGATGGCAGCCACGCGCGCGGCGGCCGGAGCCATCTCGGTGGGTGAAGCCGTAGCCATCGTGCTGCTCGGGATGATGCTCATCGAGCCCTTGACGTTGATCGGCCGGTTCTTCTACGTCGGGGCGATCGGGCGCGCCGCCGCCGGCCAGATCCGCGAGTTGCTCCGCCTAGCATCGGGGTTCACCGTCCCGCCGACGGCGTCCGGCGCCACACCGGGTGCCATTGAGTTCGCCGGCGTCGGATTCTCCTACGAGGAGGGCCGGCCGGCTGCCACCGATGTGACCTTCCAGGTCGAGCCGGGCGAGCGGGTGGCGCTCGTCGGGCCGTCGGGGGCGGGCAAGACCACGGTGGCCCACCTGGCGCTCGGCCTGCTCCGGCCGAGCCGCGGGACCATCCGCATCGGGGGTCGCGCGGTGCTGGTCCCGCAACGGCCGTTCCTGTTCCACGGATCGGTCGCCGACAACCTTCGGCTGGCCCGACCCGACGCCACCGAGCACGAGATGTGGGCCGCCCTGGAGGCCGCCGAACTTGCGCACGTCGTCGCCCGCCGCCCCGGCGGGCTCGAGGTAGCGGTTGGGGAGCGGGGACTCCAGATCAGCGGGGGTGAGGCGCAGCGGCTGGCCATCGCCCGGGCACTGCTGGTCGATGCCCCCATCGTGATCCTCGACGAGCCCACCTCGAACGTCGACCTCGACACCGAGGCCCGGCTCCACAATGCGATGGGGATTCTCATGGAACACCGAACCGTCGTCATCATCGCGCATCGCCGCTCCACGATCGTCGGGGTGGATCGCATCCTGCTCATGGAGGAGGGCACGATCGCGGCATCCGGTGCCCCGGCGAGCAGCGACGGTGCGGAGATCCTCTCCCGGATGGGGGTGACACCGGCATGACCAGACGGGCGATCACCAGGCGCCTGCTGGGCCTGCTCCGGCCGCTGGCCCCGCTGATGGCGGTATCCATCACGTGCCGGGTCGTCAACCAAACCCTCGGGATCGCCATTCCGGCGATCGCTGCCGTGGGTGTGGTGCGGATCGCCACCGGTACGGCGTCGAGTGCCTGGACCATGGTGGGCCTGCTGATCGGCATCGCCGTGGTGAAGGGATCCTTCCGCTACCTCGAGCAGTACACGGGCCACGCCGTGGCGTTCCAGTTGCTGGCCACGCTCCGCTCCGACACCTACCGGCACATCGAGCCGCTGGCCCCTGCTGGGCTGGAGGACGAGCGCAGCGGTGATCTCGTCGCCCGGGTTGTGGGGGACGTCGACCGGGTGGAGCCGTTCTTTGCCCACACGATCGCCCCGGTGGTGGGATCGATCGTGGTGCCGCTCCTCGCGATCATCGGCTTGGCGATCTTCGCCGACCCGGTCTTGGCCCTGGCGCTGGTTGGATGGCCGCTGCTGATAGTGGCCGTATCCCCGTGGCTGTGGGCAAAGCGGGTGGCGGCATTGTCGACCGAGCTTCGGGTCGACAGCGGAGAGGCGGCCGCCGCACTCACCGACGCGGTCCAGGGATCACGCGAGATCGCCGTCCTGCGAGCTGTCCCGCTCATCACCCGGCGGATCGACGACCGCTCGGCCGCATCGGCCGTCATTCGAAGACGCCTCAGCCGCGTGGCCGCCGCTCGATCGGCACTTGGAGAACTCCTTACCGCTGGGGCCATCGTGACGACGGCAGCCGTCGGTATCGCCCGCATCGAGACGGGGGCAATCGACCTCGCCGCCTTCGCCGCCGCCATCGCCGTGGCCTGGGCGATCAATACGCCGGGCCGGGCGCTCGAGGAGATCGTCCCCGACTTGGAGCAGGCCCTTGCCTCAGCCGGACGCCTATTCGAGCTCTCCGACCGTGTGTCGCCGGTGACGGATCCGGACGACTCTGTTGAACTGCCCGCCGATGGTTCGATCAGGATCATCGCAGTCACTGTGGCTCTCGGGGAATCCCGAACCGCCGTCCTCGACGGTGTCGATATCACGATCCCGGATCGGACGATGGTGGCCATCGTCGGCCCATCGGGATCGGGGAAGTCGACACTCGCCGAACTGCTGGTTCGCTTTCGGGATCCCGAGCGAGGACGCATCGAGATCGGTGGCACCGACGTTCGCCGTGTTCCTCTCGCGGACCTGCGCTCGAGGGTGACTCTGGTTTCCCAACGCCCCGAACTCTTCTTCGGAACGGTGGCCGACAACCTTCGGCTGGCAAGTCCGGATGCGTCCGACGACGATCTGATGCGAGCGATCGAGCGGTCGGCGCTCGGCGCCTGGGCTAGATCGCTGCCGCGTGGTCTGGACACTCCGATCGGAGAGCTGGGGGATACGTTGAGCGGTGGACAGCGCCAGCGGCTCGTTCTCGCCCGAGGCCTTCTGCGGGATTCTTCGATCCTGATCCTTGACGAAGCAACCTCCGAACTGGACGCCGAGGCCGGGAAACGCATCCTGCAAACGGTGACCGAGGAACGGGAACGCCGCACGGTCGTGGTCGTTGCCCATCGTCTGGAAACCGTGACCGACGCCGACTTGATCCTCGTGCTCGATCGGGGCCGCCTCGTCGAGACAGGCCGCCACCAGGATCTCATTACTGCCGGAGGCGTCTACGCCGGACTGTGGGGTCGCTTCCTCGACATCATCGAGGAGTAGCGGGCCGGAGGGCCGACCGCGCGGTGTGAGAAACGCAACTTCTCCAGGCAACAGGACAAGACACGCGACCTACATCCTGACCAGGGGTGATACGCGGTTCGAGAATATGCAGTGGGCCTGGTAGGACGGCTTTCACACCCCCGGTTCGTCGCAGGACTGGAGAAGCCGCAGGCTTCTCCCAAGGAACCCGAAGGGTTCCCGTGGGCCTGATAGGACGGCTTTCACACCTCAAACTGCCTGGTCAGAGGCCTGGATAGGTACCCGATCGCCTGCCGGAGGAGCGTCATTCGCGCCAGGACTTCACATCTTCCCCGTTCCTCCAGGGTCGCGGCGAGGATGTCAGGATCCTCAGCAAACCTGCTGACCTCTCCGATCGGCGCCAAGGTGACGGGCAAGACCAAGGTGCCCACGCGAAAGGGGAATCCTCGCAGAC
Source organism: bacterium (assembly GCA_013202595.1). GTDB lineage: Bacteria > Actinomycetota > Acidimicrobiia > Spongiisociales > UBA11373 > JABMPV01. The sequence continues at coordinate 14,997 of JABMPV010000462.1, read as the reverse complement.
CTCAATTGCCTGGCACTAGTTGATTCGGCCCTGACGCGCAGCAGAACCTGCTCGCCTCCCGCAGAACACTCGGCCCGGTGGCCGACAGATCAACCAGCAGGCTGCACCGCTCACTGGAGAGGTCAGGGGTGCTGAGGGGCCCCTGACGAAACTTCACTTGGTGTGTCGCCTGTGAAGGGGCCGTGGGTGGGGATCGTTCCTGATATCTCATAGGTGCGTTGGGCGGTGACATCGATGCGGAGGTCGAGAAGTTCGTAGATCTGCTGCTGTTGCTCGGGCGTTGTGGTGGCGAGGTTCTTGGTCGCCTGTCGTGCGAGTTGGGAGAGGTGGGCACGGTTGGTAGATCCTCACCCGGCCTCCAGATCGCAATCGATATCTCAAGACCGGAGGGAATCGACCCGATACGTCACGCTTACATCACTTTTCCCATATGTGCCTCCCACGGAGGACCTGAGTGAACACTGCAGGACTTGGCGCTGCTCGCACAATTGCGACAGTGCTGGCGTTCGGCCTGATCGTTTCCGCATGCGCATCTGGCACCACCGATCTGACGACGAGCAACGGAATTTCCGCTCAAACGACCACAACGGCAGTAGTGGCCTCGACGACCCAACAGGTCACTACCACGACCTTGGCGGTGACTACGTCAACCACAGCACCGTGTATCGCCTCGGGATCCGACGTTGACATCCAGAGCGTCCTCACCACCGTCGGGTCTGAAGCGGTTCTGTGCCCCAATGCCGTGTTCAAACTGCACAACACGATCAGGATCACGGCAGACGATCAGAAAATCTACACCCGGGGCTTCCCGACCGATGACTCCAGGGCGCTGCTCATCGTGAGCAGCAGCGAGATCGCCTCCGCCCTCGAAGCTGGTAACTACGACGGAGCCGAACTACGCAACCTCATCGTGGACGGCAACCAAACCGGGTTGGGAGACGGTCCGCCTGGTGCTCTCATCGAGTGGGGAGGCGCCGCTTCCGGGCACCTGGTGGAGTGGGTCAAAGCATTCGAACCTCGGGGCTGGTCGGTCCTCTATCTCGGTGAGGGCGACGATCGTCTTTGCACCAACAGCACAGCCAGATACAACGAACTCGGACCCGCTGGCGATCACGTGTTCGGGATGGCCGACGGCATCTCGCTGGCGTGTCGCGACAGCATTGTGGAGTACAACACGATCGTCGACGCCACCGATGGAGGAATCGTCATCTTCCAGGCTCCCGGATCGCTGGTCGCCAACAACACGATTATTTCGCGCACCCGCGTCGCCTACTACGGCATATCCATGGAGGATCACGGGCCATTCGACGGCGACTTCACTGGGACACGTGTGGTCGACAACACCATCGACGCCGCCGGGGCGATGATCCGACGCGGGGTGGCAATGGGACCGCGAATCGGATGCATCCCCGAGGACGAACCATCGCCGTCGAGTCGGGGTGCCGTGGTTTCCGGGAACACGTTGCTGGGGACCCACATGGGGTACGGGTTTGTAGCCAGTGGCGTGGAGGACTGGACGGTCACCGACAACGTCGACCTCTCCACTCATTTGGTTCCTCCTCGCGCGACAGACTGTTTCGGCGACCCTGTGGACCCACCCGGTGGCTTCCAAATGAACGCGGTGCACTCGAGTGGAACCTTCCAACAAGAGTTCGAGGCGACGACCCTCGGATTCACCACCGAATGGTGGCCCAATCAGTTCGTCGTCTCCGAAGAGTGCCTTACCGATCTCATCGGACCCGAGACCCTCGACGGCATCAGGGCCGGGAGAGCCGGAGAAGTCTGGCCCGCTCTCGAGGCCGCCGACAATTCGGAGTTCCTCAACAGTTGCATGACCGTCTACGAGCCACCGACCGGCTGGGACTCACCCGGCATGATCCAGGTCGGCGTCGGACCCTGCGAGCCCTACTGCGCTGAGGTAGGGATGTTCAACGTTTCGGATGACCCGGTGGACATGCGTAGTGCCGAGTTCATCTTGAATAACTTCCTGGTCGAATGCGCGGGACTGCCCGATCAGATCGAACCGTGGGAGCAGATCACATGCACAATCGACGACTACGTCGCCGATGGCTTCCAGACGCTCTGGTTCTACGGGTACCCGCCAGGGGGCCAGCTGTGGGGATTGATCTACCCGTATGACGAATAGTGGCCGATAGGTCCTACGCCAGCCTGCCCAAAGAGCCGGTCGTTCCGGGTTCGTCTACGCCTCGCCCAGTTCGCGTCTGCCGTTCGACTGCTGAGACCCGCCGACCAGAATGCGCTGTCGAGTGCCTCTGATGACTGTGAGGATCAGTTTCGCCGGTCGGGTGTGCTGATCGGCAGGCTGGTAGCTGGTGGCAACGGACGTGACTCTTCTGATGACGGTGGTCTCCGACAGAATCGGAGGGCTTCACCGGCCGTGGGGTCTGGTTCTGGTGGGCAGGGGGCAGACGGTCGATAGGTCAGACCCAGCTACCTGCAGGAACGCAAGGATCCAGGTTCTCTGACTGGTTCTTTCGCGTCATTTGGAAATGATCCTCAAGCATGAGTGAGGGCGGTTGACGCTGCCAAACTCAGCTGCGTATAGTAGTGGCGATACCACTCATCGTGTTGTAGTCGTGGCACAAGGAGGTCTGCTATGCGGAGGTCGAAGAACAGGATTCGGGTGGGGGCTGCTAGGACCCTGGTCCTTGTGGTGCTGCTCTTGGTGGTGGGGGCGTTGGCGGGTGTGGCTGGGCCTGCGAGCGCCAATGCGACGGTGCGGGTCACGGTTGCGGCCATGGACACGGTGTTGCTCGACCCCAACGGTGCGGTCCTAATCTCCGGGATTCGGGTGGAGACGCCCAATGGCATCGACTGCGGCTTGGGCCACACGGTCTGCACGACACTGCACGAGTCGGGGACCGAGCTCCAGTTCAAGATAACTCTCGACGGCCCGATCACGGCGGACATCTCACAATACATCTCCATCTATGGGGATAAGGTTTGCTACAACATCCATAAGGTCAATGATTACTACATATGCTCAAGAGCGATCTCTGATCCGTCCTCGTTTCGGGTCGTCGTGAACAACCAGTACGCGGCGGAGCGCACCGTGACGACGAGCGTCGTCGGCCCGGGCACCGTGACGGGATCTTCGGCGTTCGCGGGCACCGTTGGGGGGGACAGCTTCTCGTGCGGCGATGGGGGTGTCGATTGCTCGGTGACGTACCGTGGGACGACCACCGTTCTGCTCACGGCTACCCCACTCGAGGGCGCGGAGTTCGCCGGGTGGAGCGGCGCTTCGTGCACCGGTTCATTCGATGCCCAACCTGCCGAGATCTGCGCGGTGTCCACCGAAGCGTCGAAGTCGGTGACCGCAACCTTCGTTCGCACGCCCAAGGGGCTGAAGGAGGCGAGTGTCGGAACGCTGCAGGCACTGTTGCCGACGGGCGACGACAAGCTTGACAAGACCATCGAACACGCTATCAAGCACCTGGAGAGAAGCCTCACTGCCGAGTGGTGGCTCGACGACATGACGCTGGATTCCAAGGACGGCAAGAAGGTCTTCGACGAGGAGAAGAAGGCCGTTAAGGAGCTCGACAAGGCCGACGTTGGTGCGCCGGTGGTCCAGGCATTGCTGGAGGCCGACGAGGAATTGGCTCAGGGTGCCATCGACGACGCCTGGGCGGCTTACGACGCTGCAGGCTGCAACGTCACGGTGACGAGGGAGTGCGAGAAGGCGGCCAAAGAACTCGACAAGGCGGCCGAGGAGATGGCCAAGGCGCAAGAGGAGCTTGACAAAGGACACTCCGATCATGCCATCGGGAATTACAAGAAGGCGTGGGAGAAGGCCCATAAGGCTCTGAAGAAGCTGTCCTAGCCAGACCCGATTCGATGGGGGTCCACCCGGCACCGGGCGGACCCCCTCCCGCCTTCGAAGACTCGAAGACGCCGATCCTTGAGGACGTTCTTGGCCTAGCCAACATTCATAGCGTGTCGGCCGAGCTCCCCCCGACCTTCCGATTCGGTCGGCAGTACTCCGGGATCATGGGTGGCGAGGAACCGAGGATGTGGTCTCCGCCACACCCGGGGTGCCTCTGTGTTTGTCAAGCGGCCAGGCGTGGTGCTGCGGAGGAGAGTCATCGGCGTTGTTCGTCGGCGATCATGCGACGCCAGACGTGAGCAGCGATCTTGCGTTTCAGGCAGCGCATTGCTTCGTTGCGGGTCTTGCCCTCGGCGGTCTTGCGGTCGAAGTATCGACGCCCGGCACTGTCGCGCATCCGGACCTGGGTCACCGCTGTGAGCGATCACATCGAACCCGCTCGCTGCTCAAGCCGAGAGGGCCGAGGCAGTACGGGCATCGTTCAATCTCCGTGTTCACCTTCCTTCCACAGGTTGCACAGGGGGCGAAGACCGCAGGCCGGGTGGAAGCAGGTGGCGGGACGGCCGACCAGGAGGCAGGAGCCTCATCGGTTGCTTCCCCTTGGTCTGGCGGTGGCCCGTACTTGTTGGGCCAAGGGTCGCCCTCTGCGAACGCTACGAATGGGTACAGCGTCCAACCGGAACGCCCGGTGTCGTGACAACGCCGGACGCGCACCGCCGAGAATCCCAGCGCCACAGCCAGCCACACCAAGACGATGAGCAACCCCCCAAGCCACCTGAGGCGACTGCCGAAGAGGCCTGCGGAAGCAACCAGTGTCGTCGCCCACACCAGCATGAAGAGCCTCCCGGACTGGAAGTACTCAGAGCGTGACGCCCGACCCGAGAAGTCAGCGTGATTGCGGAAGGTAGTTTCAACGGACTGCCAGAACGTCATGCTGTGGGGTCCTCGGCGTGGTCAATCAAGCCTACGACAGTCGGCTGCGAGGCATCCCAGATGCTTGGCTGACGTGACAGCGCCCTGGGGTGTGGAGGATGCCCTAGGCCGGATCGCTTCGGTGACGGTGTAGTGGTGAACCGTGGTCTCACGGTCGATCGGTTTGGAGATACCGCACGAAGGCGATGATGTCCGCGAGGTCCTGGTTGTCGAGGCCTTCCACCGCCGGCATGGCCCCTGCACCGTCACGAATCGCTCGCTCGACGGCGATGGCGCTAATCGGCGCCGCACCGCTGGCTTCAACCAAATCCGGGCCTGCCTCCGTTCCCCCTGCGTAGGAGCCGTGACAGCCGCCGCAATGGTCGGCGAACGAATACTCGCCGGCCGCCGCGTATCCCATCGGGAGCGCCCGGTCGGCGGAGGCCTGCATGACTACGGCGACAATGACGGTGAGGAGAACGAGCACCCCGATGCCGAGTGCGGTTCCGTGGCGGAACGGCCAGCGATCGATCATCGACGCCTCTCGGGTGGCACAGCGAGGCGCCTGAGAGCACTTCCCATGCCCACCCCATCGGCCACGCACCCGGGATCCTTGAGACCAGCGACAATCTGACGTGCCCATCTCCTGGGGTGACGCAGTGTCACCTGTTTGGTTCGACCGACGGCACGAACTGGCCCCCTATTGCGGCCCGGCCTGGGGGCCGACCCGCGTTGCCCCCGCTCAGCGGGGGCAACATCTGGAGAGGGAACACCCCTCCCGACTTGTCGGGAGGGGTCGGGGCAAACCGCACGGGCGTCCCGGGGGAGGGCCACCGATCCGACTTTCTTGGCTGCTCGACCCACAGTTCGGGTTGTCCCCCTTTGCAGTCCGGCCTGGAGGCCGGACTGCATTTCCCCCACTCGTCAGGGCAACAGGAAGTTGCCCCTATCCACTCCGCTGGGCAACATCGAGATGAGGTGCGCTCAGTCGAGACGTTCGCGAAGCCATGCGATGTCGACGGCCTGGCCGTCATCCGCGTCGGGGGTCTCCACGACGACGGGGGCGTTGGCTGCCCGGACCACGCCGACGAGCAAGTCCTCAGGGATCTCACCGGCGCCGAGGTTTGCGTGACGATCGCGCCGGCTGTCTAAGGGGTCACGGGAGTCGTTGCAGTGCACGAGTGACACGCCGCCCACCGCCGCGGTGAGTGTGTCCACTGCGACCGAGAGATCCTCTCCCGATGCCCAGGCATGACAGGTGTCGAGACACACGCCGACGTCGAAGCCGCCGATGATCTCCCACAGTGGTGCGTAGTTGGCCAACTGCCTCACCACCGCGTTGCCGCCGCCTGCAGTGTTCTCGATGAGCACGGGGACGACCAGGTCGACCGAGTCGAGTGCCTTCCTCCATCGTTCGAATCCGACGGCCACGTCCTCGTCGTCACCGATGTGACCGCCGTGGACGACCACTCCCCTTGCGCCGACATCTGCAGCAGCGGCCAGCGTGTCACCGAGGATCTTCCTGCTCGGAATGCGCACCCGATTGTTGGGTGACGCAAGGTTCACCAGATACGGCGCATGCACATACATGGGCACACCGGAATCCATCAGTTGGGCTGCGTCGTCCCTGGGGATGGGCTTCTTCCACGACTGAGGATTGGATAGGAAGCACTGGAACAGGTCTCCGCCCTTGTCGGCGGTCTCGTCGAGAGGGCGGGCGTTGGAGACATGGGAGCCGATCAGCATGCTCTCACCATAGGTTCTGGATCACTCGTATCGGCCGGCCCCCCGAAGGCCGGTGATATACGCCTCCACTACCGGTGCCACCTGTCGGGCAGCGACGTCCCACTCTTCGGACACCAGGTGGAGCCAGGGCGGCTCGGCGATGGCCGAACGCGGTTTGATCGGCACACGCTCGGGATCGGTGAGGCGGAGTGACAGGACCGAAGTCACGCCGGCATCGTCTTCTCTGACGCCGGTGCGAACCTCGGAGATCTCATCCCATTCGAGGCGCAGTGGTGGGTCACGCCTGGTCCCGAGGTGCACCATCAGGCCTGTCTCGTCTGCGACGAGGAGCGGCCGCCTGGCCACCACCTCACGTACCGACCACAGGAGGATGGCGAGGCCTCCGAACCCCAGGCCCACACCGAAGGCGATGTCGCGGCGGCGCTGGGCTTGACCGTCCCGGTTGAAGGTCCTGATGGTGGTCTCTGTGCCGTCCTCGAGGGTCGTGACCGTCTCGTCGGCATCGGGTAGGGGATAGAACCTGTTGCTGAACGTCATGTCGATGGCCATCAGCAGCATCGCCGCACCCACGATCGAGTACGCCAGCAACCGCCACGGGGAACGGCCGACCCACACTTTCATGCTTCCACTCCGGGATCTTCAGGGATCACCAGGGCAATGTAGGGGATATCGGGGGAATCGGAGCGACGGTGCTCGCTCGACGAGACGAAACTCATCGGCAAGAGCGTAGATAGCCGCCCGGTATTCGTGCCATCTCCCGATGGCTCCGCACATCCTTCAAGGCCACCCCGGGCGGTCCGATGGAGTACACGAGGCGATTACAGCAGGTCGCCTCGCTTCCTCCCTCGTTGGCGCAGGGCGGTCGCTCCGGCGGCCGCCCTGTCGCGTGTCTGTAGTGTCTCGTCAATGCAACTCCTCTTCGTCCGCCATGGTCAGCCGCGCTGGCAGGAGGACGGTGCCGCCATCGTGGATCCCGACCTGACGAGCCTCGGACGACGACAGGCACTGGCTGCGGCAGACCGCATCCGGGATATGGCCGTCGCTGAGATCATCGTCTCCCCCGCCAGACGCTCCCAGCAGACCGCCGAGCCGATCATCGCTGCTGCGGGGATCGAACCCACGACGATCGACGACATCACCGAGATGAAGATGCCCATGGAGTGGGCGGACACCCCGGGTGAAGTGGTCGAGCAGATCTTCCGCGACAGCCGGCACAGACCACCGTCGGAGTGGTGGGATGGGATTCCGGGAGGCGAGTCCTTTCGGGACTTCCACACGAGGATCACGACTGCGATGGACGGGATCCTCCTCGAGCGCGCCGTCTCGCGGTCAGACGAACCACACCTCTGGGATGTCGCCGCCGATCCCGGCCTCGTGGTGATCGTCGCCCACGCCGGGACCAATGCCGTGGCCCTCGGACACCTCCTGGGACTGGACCCCACACCGTGGGAATGGGAGCGCTTCAACTCACCGCACGCTTCCTTCGCCACCATTCGGGCAGTGCCACTGGCCGGACGTCACGTGTTCGGCATGTACGGCTTCGGCGACACCGGCCATCTGGCCGCAGGCGACGTCACCTACTGACCCGCTCCATCCCGGGCCGAACGGGAGCGATCCGAGTGCTCCGCTGTGGACCGTGCCACACTCTCCCAATGCCCTTGCCGTCCCCTGGTGACTTCTTCTCCAATTGGAGGAACAGCGAGCTGCCGTTCGCGGAGAAGGTGTCACGCACACTCAAGAACAACCTGACGAAGCTGCGCACGGGATCGAGTTGCTGCGGCAACCATGGAGACCCCGGCTGCTGACGGGGTGTCGACGACCCGGGTCCGGGTCACCAGCACCCCCACAGCGATAGTGACGCTTGATCAGCGGCGCAGGTAGCGCCGACGCCGGTCACCCAGGCGCGCCGCCACGATGAGCAGGATGCCTGCCGCTATCAGCGCAGCCGCCAGCATCAGCAACTCCCTGGTTGCCATTCCGGTGTACGGAAGCGCCTCGGTCGCCGGTGCGAACCCGCCATTGGTGGTCAAGTTGGAACCGTTTCCACACCGATTCCGAGCGATTGGAAGGCCCTGAGAATCCCTACTGGCCGAAGCGGCGGTCGCGACGGGTGAAATCGCGCAGGGCTCTGAGGAAGTCGACCCTTCTGAAGGCGGGCCAATAGACGTCTACGAAGGAGTACTCGGCGTACGCGGCCTGCCACAGTAGGAACCCGGACAACCGTGACTCCCCACTCGTTCGGATGACGAGGTCGGGGTCGGGCAGGTCGGCCGTGTACAGATGCGAAGCGAGGGCATCGGCATCGATGTGCCCGGCCAACTCCCCTGCGGCGACACCTTCGGCGGCCAGTCGTCCGACCAGGTCCCGGCACGCATCGACGATCTCCTGGCGGCCTGCATAGGCGAGAGCGATGGTCACCCTGCGACCGCCGTTGTCACAAGCCGCCCGAACCTCATCGACGGCGGTCCGAAGCCGGTCGGGGAGCATGTCGAGGCTCCCGATGACGTTGACGTGGATATCGCCCCCTGCGATATCTGGCAGACGCCGGAGCAGATCGACCAGCACATCGAAGTACGGCTCCAATTCGGACGCGGGCCTCGTGAGATTGGCCTGCGACAGGAGCCAGCAGGTGACAGCCTTGACATCTAGGTCGTCACACCATCCGAGGAACTCGACGAACTTGTCCATCCCTACCCGATATGAGGCCTCGTAGTCCGGGAGACCGGTCTCACGAGCGAACCGACGGTGGCCGTCGTGGATGACGCCGACGTGCTTCGGAATCCGGGAACGGTCGAGAGACCGGAGCAACCGGTCCTCGTACAGGCGGTAGAGGGGCCTCAGAACGGCCCTGCCATCAGCGATCATCGACCTCCGAGACGTCTGGGCGATGATACGGCTCACCGCGGAGGTCCACAGCACGAAACGGGCCAATCACCGGTGCACTGGTTCACCGGGCGATCGGATCAGGCTCACTGGTCCAGGCAACTCGCAGCGCCGGAGAAGAACCCCTGCTGGAAGGCGTTGAAGCGATCGAAGGGGGTGGCCTGGTCGACATCCCCCGCAGACGGATCGGCGCCCAGGGTGAGGAAGCCGGAGATGCCCTCGTCGAGATCGCCGGCCGAGAGGACGATGCCCGTCGGATTCTCGAACGGGACGAGCATCGCCGTCCATGAACCGGCCAGGCAGTCGGCTCTGAGTTCTGCCTCTACCCCTTCGATCGGCAGGCCTGCGCGGGTCAGTGCCGCCAGTGCCCACTGATTCCCCAAGACCATGCCGATCCCGAAGTCTCCAATCGAGCGATACAGGTCGGGGAACAACTCCTCGGCATCCCACGCGATGAAATCCCCGTCGGGGCAGTAGAACGCGTTGTACTCGTACTCGGAGGGGTCGAGCACCCCGAACCCGCACGCCGGCAGGTCCCCGGTCGACGGGAAGTATGGAACCACGGTCGAGACCGGTACCCAGTCCCCGTCAAAGATCTCCGGGTAGGTGATCGTCCAGAACGCTTCGAGCGAATCACCGAGTAGCGGGGCGATGTCGTCAAAGGGGAGGTCGCCGCCCGTGGCGACATCCTCGGGGGTGATCGGGATAGCGACTATCTCAGGGACATCGCTCGAAGTCACATAGGGGACACAGGCGGCCACACCGTCGAAGAACCCGTCCTGGAACGCGTTGAGCCTGTCGAAACCGGTCCCATGAGCACCCTCGTCATTGGGTGAGGTCCCCGGAGGGTCGCGGAACAGCAGGTAGCCGGCCATCGCCTCTTCGAGGTCGCCGGGCGACAGTCTCAGGGTGCGATCACCCGCAGCAGCGGCCCCCGTCCAGGCGCCGGCGAAGCAGTCTGCCTGTAGTTCGGTGACGATGGTGGGGCCCCTGACCGACCCCCGATTCTGCACGGCGTGGCCCCATTCGTGGGCCATGACCAGAGACACGGCGAAGTCGCCGAACTCCTCGAAGAGATCGGGGATGAGACCTTCTGCGTCCCACGCAATGAAGTCATTGGGATTGCAGTAGAAGGCGTTGTCCTCATACACGGACCTGGACAGATCCTCGGCGCCACACCGGGGCAGGTCACCGGTCGAGGGGTAGTACGGGATGAGTTCGCCGATCGGGCGGTACTCGACCTGGTAGTGGATGGGCATCTGCTCGGCCCAGTACGCCTCGAGGTCCGAGACGGCGACAGCGATCGTCCCATCGAGGTCGAGTGTCATGGGCGGGACGGTGGTAGTAGTGGTGGTCGCACCGACGATGGTGGTCGTAGATGTGGCTGCGACGACCTCTCTCAGGCACACGCTCGTGACGTCTGTTACCACGGCGCTGTCACTGAGGTCGGTTTCGTCGAGGGCGAGAAACTCGTCGAACGTGAGCCTCTCCTGGAACTCCCTGATCGAGCATGTGCAGAACGTGGTGTCGCCGTCGCCTGCACAGCCCTCCAAATACGCCTCGACTGCTCCTCGGGGGAAGGACGTCGCAGCAGAGCCGGGCGATGATGTGGCGGTCGTCTCCTGGGGCAGAGTCGTGGTCCCCTCAGACACCGTGGTGGTGACGAAGACTCCGCCATTGCCGGCACATGCGGTGGCCCCCAGAGCAACGAGCGCGACGACAGCCAGACGCCGGAACCAGGGTGCCGGCGCCGGTCGGGTCTCAAGAGGTGGCTGATCCGCCATGTGCAACTCCGTCGGAGCAGTTCCCGGCGAGCCGCACCCTAGCGGTGCCCCTCCTTTGTCTTCGTCGGACGCGACAACACGTCGTCGTAGAGCGACCTCAGCCGGCTCACCCAGACCCGGGAGTCGAACAGTTCATCGAAGCGCTCTCTGCCGGCCTTGCCCATCCACCTCCTGGCGTCGGGATCGTCGACGAGCGTCTCCACGGCGTCGGCGAGTTCCGCAGGATCGCCCGGAGACACCAGGATCCCGGTGTCGTCGCCGACCACCTCGCGCACACCACCCACGTCGGAGGCAATGATCGGTCGCGCCGCTCCGAGCGCATGGATGAGGGCTGTCGGCAGAGCATCGGCATGGGTCGGATGGACAACCATATCCGCGGCGGCCAGCAGATCGTCGACGTCTTCGCGGAATCCGGCGAACACGACTCGCCCCTCGGGGAGATCCAGCCGCGCCGCCCTGTTGCGCAGGCGCTCCTCTTCAGGCCCGGATCCGGCGAGCACGAACGACACGGGAACCTCGGGAGCCAGCAGGATCGAGGCATCCAGCAGGTCGTCGTGTCCCTTCTTGGGTCGCATGATGGCAATGGTGATCGCCATCACCTTCCCGGGGCCCACACCCAGCGAGCTCCTGATCTCAGACCGGTCCACTTCGCTCACCGGGAGTGGTTCAGCCACGCCGTTCTCCAACACGCGCAAACGACTCGAAGCCCGGGGGTAGGTCTCCCGATACCAATCGGCGAGTGCAGCGGACACGGCGATGGTGACCGACGCACGCGTCCTGGCCCTCGCCCCGAGCGACCGCTTGAGTCGACCCACCAGACCCACCTCGTCCTCGATGACGTGCAGGGTCGAGACCCACGGAATCCCGATGCGGCGAGCGACCGCAGACACGGTCATGTCGGCGTGCTTGAGGTGGGCATGGATGAGGTCAGGATCGATTCGGGCCATCTCGCGGGCCAGTCGCCGCGACGCCCTGGGATCCCACCTGGATGCGAGGCCCAATGACCGAACCTCTACGCCGCGGTCACGCAAGTCGCTGGCGTATCCGTCATCAGGCAGCGCCATGAGGGCGACCACCGACAGATCGATGCCGACGCCGGGGGCGACGTCGGCCAACTCGACGAGCAGTCGCTCTGCACCGCCTCGTCCGAGGTTGTGGATCACATGGCACACGCGCAGCACCGGCGGCGGTCCCTGGTTCATCTCCGGCAAGGTCGTCCTTCGCTCGCGGTCCTCATGACTCATCGGCCGGGCGAGCCGCCGACCTGAGCGTCCGGGCTAACGGCCGGGGCATGCCTACGCTCGCGCATCGTGCGTGTCCTTCTCGCCGGGTCGACCGGCTACATCGGTGGCCGTCTCGTGCCTCTTCTGCTCGAACAGGGCCATCAGGTCCGCTGCCTGGCGCGCAATCCGGGAAAGCTCGATGCCTCGGAATGGCGTGACTCCGTCGAAGTCCTCCAGGGCGACGTCCTCGATATCGGCAGTCTGCGGTCCGCAGCCAAGGGGTGTGACTCAGCCGTGTACCTGGTGCACTCGCTGGAGGCCCCTGGCGGCGTCGCGGAGACCGATCGGGCGGGGGCGGCCAACTTCCGTGATGCAGCAGACGAAGCAGGCATCAAGAGGATCGTCTACCTCAGTGGTCTCGGCACGTCGAAGCACCTGGCCAGTCGTCACGAGGCCGGTGCGGTACTGGCGTCGGGGAAGACACCCGTCACCGAGGTTCGCGCCGGAGTCGTGATCGGGTCGGGGTCGCTGTCATTCGAGATGCTCCGGTATCTCACCGAGGTCCTGCCCGTGATGACCACGCCGCGCTGGGTCAGGACGCTATGCCAGCCGATCGCCGTTCGCGACATCCTCGAGATCCTCGGGCAGGCCGTGTCCGAGGACTCCACGGAGTCCCATGTGATCGAAGCGGGCGGACCCGACATCCTCACGTACCAGAAGATGATGCAGGTCTATGCAGAGGAGGCCGGCCTCAGGAAACGCCTGATCGTCCCGGTGCCCGTTCTCTCTCCCGGTCTTTCGTCTCTCTGGGTCGGCCTGGTCACTCCGCTCCCACCCCGGACGGCGCGGGCACTGATCTCCGGCCTCTGCACCGAGGTCGTCGTGAGTGGCCGCCCCGCTGCAGAGGTGTTCCCCCACAGGCAGACGCCCTATCGCGAGGCCGTCTCCCGGGCCCTGGTGCGGACCGCCGCGGGACCGGAGACGCGCTGGTCGGATGCCGGGCCAGGTCCTGCCCAGCCAACTCAGGGCGATCCACGGTGGTCGGGCGGCGCCGTCTACGAAGACGTCAGGGTGGTACCGACCGATGCCTCACCCGCTCAGGTCTATTGGGCGTTCAGCCGCATCGGAGGAGATGTCGGCTACTACTCGTTCAACTGGGCATGGGCCATCAGGGGACTCATGGATCAGGTGGTCGGAGGAGTCGGTCTGCGCCGCGGTCGGCGCCACCCCGAGGACCTGCACGAGGGTGAAGCGGTTGACTTCTGGAGGGTGGATCGGATCGAATCCGAACGACTTCTTCGCCTCCACGCCGAGATGAAACTTCCGGGCGAAGCGTGGCTCGAGTGGCAGATCCAACCGACCGAGCAGGGTTCGGACCTGATCCAGCGTGCCCGCTTTCGCCCCAGGGGAATCCTTGGCCGCCTCTACTGGTACAGCCTGTGGCCGTTCCACCGCGTGATCTTCCCGAGGATGGTCTGCCGGATCGCGGCAACCGCAGAAGAGCGAGGATATTCATGCGCCTCCTGAGGCGCCTCACTCCTTGAGCAGTCTCCCGGAGATCCTCGGCCTCGTCACCGTGATGATCGCCGGGACGGTGATCGTGCTGTGGTTGGTCAGCCTCGTGATGAAGGTCGCGTCGATCGCCGACACCTTCTGGGGTTTCAGGCTCGTGATCGCGGCATGGACGGCATTCCTGGTCGCCGACGCAGTCGGTTGCACCTTCAACCGCACAGGAATCGACTCATCCGTGTAGCGAAGGCACCCTCACCCGGGTGAGTCATTGTCCAGGGCCGACCGATCGGCCAATCACGCGGCACTCTCGTCAGTCGAGAAGATCCCCGTAGTCGTGGGCGAACACGGCGAAGCCGCCTCCGGTGTGCCAGAAGACGACGTGGTCGTCGCTCGACCAGCGGCCCTTTGCGATCTCCTGGTGGAGGCCGAACAGTGCCTTTCCCGTGTAGGTCGGGTCGAACAACAGTCCGGTCGACCTGGTCGCCGCCACCTGCACTGCCAGTTCCTCACGCGAGATGACGCCATAGCCGCCGCCGACGTAGTCGTCGATGAGTTCCAGTGGCGGGTCCGGGCGCTTCCCCCCGAACAGAGCAGTAGCTTCGTCCCAAACCTCCGACACCCTGGCCCACATGTACTCGACGGAATCGCCCACCGATGTACCGATGATCGGCGTGGTCAACTTCATCCGGTCCACCGCCCACCCGATCCCCGCCGTGGTGCCTCCCGATGACGATGCATGCCAGATGGTCGGTGGCCGGGTGATGCCCGCTGCGTCGAACTGCTGGGCGAGTTCCTTCATCGCCGTCACGAAGCCAAACATCCCGAGAGCATCCGAGGCCCCTTCGGGGATGATCCAGCAGCGATGACCCCTCGACTCCTCGTCGGCTGCGATCGCGGCCATCACAGCCGTCCGATCCTCGTAGGCCTCCGGCGTGATGGTGACGATCTGATCCGCACTCAACCGGTGGATCAGGTGGTTGCCGACAGGCGCTGCGGGCCCTCCGTCGGGGGTCCGCAGCGCCAGGACCGATCGCATGCCCCCCCGGGCCGCCGCGAGTGACGTCGCCCGGCAGTGATTGGACTGCGCCGCCCC
>JABMPV010000461.1 GCA_013202595.1 bacterium | reverse complement strand
TGATAGAGGATCATGGTCGGGATGCTCATGACGTCGTGCTGCATGGCAGTCTGGGGGTTTTCATCGACGTTAACGTCGATGAAAACCCCCAGACTGCCATGCAGCACGACGTCATGAGCATCCCGACCATGATCCTCTATCAGGACGGGGTCGAGAAGAAGCGGATCGTCGGAGCCCGCGCCAAGGCTGCGATCATCTCAGAACTCGGCGAATACCTGAGCTGAGAGAGATCATCGACACCGGTCGCTGTGCGACCGCGCGTCTGCGACGATAGACCCGTGGCGCTCTATCGATTCGGTGACAAGGGAGAGTCGGTCCGGGACATCCGGGACCGGCTCTCGGCTTTGGATTTCGATTGCGGAGGCGATCCTCCCGCCGAGTTCGGGGAGGGCACGAGGCGTGCAGTCACTGAGTTCCAGGAGTCGCGCAATCTGGCCGCCGATGGCATGGTGGGCCGCGAGACCTGGCGGACCCTGGTCGACGCCGGGTTCCGAATGGGAGACCGGCTCCTCTACTACCGCCTGCCGATGCTCCACGGAGACGACGTCGCCAGCCTCCAACACGACCTCGATGCGTTGGGCTTCGAAGTAGCGGGGGTCGACGGGATCTTCGGGCCGGGGACCCTGCGCGCCGTGCTCGACTTCCAGCAGAACCGCCGCATGGCCGAGGACGGCATCGTCGGGCGCAAGATCGTCGAGGAGTTGTCCCTGATGGTCAGGGCCACCAGGAAGCTCGGAAGGGATATCGTCAGGGAACGGGAGTGGATGAGGATGCGGGCCGGCGGGCTCGCAGGACAGAGAGTGCTCATAGACCCGTTCTGTCGCGACCCACTAGAAGCTGCCACTACCTGGGAGGCCGCTACTGCGGCGATCGACGCCGTGAAATCGCACGGCGGGCACCCACTCCTGTCGAGGAGTGCCGACACACAGCCCCCTGAGCGCATGCGAGCGGCCAGGGCCAACGAATTGGCCGTCGACCTGGTGCTCGGCTTCTCACTCCCCCGCACCGATGTCGCCGGCGTCTACTACTTCGCCTCGGCGATCAGCCATAGCGAGGCCGGAGCAGCCCTGGCCGGCTACGTAGCAGAGAGGATCGGGTTGGAGGCTCTGGGACGGACGATGCCCATCCTCATGGAGACCAGGGCGCCGGCAATCCTCGTCACGGTTCCATCACCTGATGCCGGAACGGGACTTGCCGCCGTCGCAGCACTGCACAGATGGCTCCGGGAGACCGCAGAACAGGCCGATCAGGAGCCGGAGAGCTCCAGGTAGATCCGCTCGAGGTCGTCGAGGGAGCCGAACTTGATGACCAGTTTGCCGCCACCCCTGGCGCCGTAGTCGATGGAGACGGGTGTGCCGAGCCGCTCACCCAGGTGCTCCTCGAGTTCGATGATCTCTGCTGCCCGTTCGCGACGCTCTCTCGTCACCACGGTGCGAGCGGTGTCGCTCTCCCCCCGCCTGGCGCGAACGGCCTCCTCCACGGCACGCACCGACCATCCCTCGTCGGCGGCAGTGGCTGCGATGTGCTCGGCAAAACGATCATCCTCGAGACCGAGTAACGCTCGAGCGGCCCCGGCCGACAGGGTGCCCGCCGCCAGGAGAGCTTGCACCCTGGCCGGGAGTTGCAGCAACCGGAGCGTATTGGTCACAGCACTCCGACTCTTCCCGATCCTGGCGCCGATCTCCTCGTGCGTCAACCCAAAATCTTCCAGGAGTTGTCGGTAGGCGGCTGCTTCTTCCAGGGGACTCAGATCCTCACGCTGGACGTTCTCGATGAGCGCCTCGGTCAGCGACGAGACGTCATCGCCGGCTCGCACAATGGCGGGGATCTCGTGGAGGCCTATCAATCGTGCCGCTCGGAGACGCCGCTCCCCCGCCACGAGGACGAACCGTCCCTGCTCATCGTCGGCCGGGCGCACGACTACCGGTTGCAGTATCCCGACTTCCTTGATCGATGCTGCCAGCGACTCGAGTGCCTCGCCCCCAAAGGTCTCTCGTGGCTGCTGCGGATTTGGATCTATATCACTGACCGGGATGACCGCGTACCCCGAGATGCCGTCATCGACCGGAAGCAATGCGCCCAGGCCCCTGCCGAGTCCCGTCTTACGCGCTGCCATGTCGCCTCCTGAACTCATTGGCGAGCGCCCGATAGGCGATCGCCCCACGACTCATCGGATCGAACGCTTCGATCGGTTCACCAAAAGATGGTGCCTCGGCCAGTCGGATACTCCTGGGAATCACCACCCGATATGCCCTGTCTCCAAAGTGCTCTCTCACCTGGACAGCCACGTCGGCGGCCAGTGTGGTACGACGATCGTACATCGTGAGAACCACACCTTCGACTTTCAGTTGAGGGTTGAGATTCCGCCTGACCAGCTCGATGTTGCGCACCAACTGGCTGACTCCCTCCAGTGCGTAGTACTCGCACTGGATCGGGATGAGTACCTCGTTCGCCGCGGTCAATGCGTTGATGGTTATCAGGCCGAGCGATGGGGGGCAGTCGATGAGAACCGTATCAAAAGCATCTACGGCCCCCTGGAGCGCCTGGAGGAGTTGTTGCTCCCGGGACATCCGGGACACAAGTTCGATCTCCGCACCGGCGAGGTCGATACTCGACGGGACCACGAAGAGGTTCTTGACACTGGTTGGCTCGATGGCATCTTCCAGGGGAGTGTCCCCCACGATGACGTCATACGATGAAGCCTCTACGGCTCCGTGGTCGATCCCGAGTCCCGAGGTAGCGTTTGCCTGGGGATCCGAGTCGATGACCAGCACCCGTTCTCCCATGAATGCCAGGGCGGCACCCAGGTTGATGGCGGTGGTGCTCTTACCCACTCCACCTTTCTGGTTCGCCACCGCTACGACGACTGCTGTCCGATCGCGGCGCGAATCGCCGATCGGCTCTGCCGGGGGGACGCCTTCGGGCGTCGTGGTGTCATCCATCAAACCGCATCCTAAGGAGCCACGACGCCCCGTCAAGGATCTCAGCGGGAACCTGGTACACGTCTGCCTCCATTCCCAGAGCACCGGCGAGGTTAATTAGATCGTCGGCGACGTCGGGGCGTTGCTCCTTCCGACTCAATCCAAAGGCTGCAGTGGCGCCCGGTTCGAGCAATCGAGCAGCCAGACCAATCCCCTCAGGGGGTTTCACCGCACCGCGGAAGGTCATTCCGTGCCATTCATCCGCAACGGAGAAGACATCCCCCTGGGCGACCACGATATTGGGGATCGCCAGTATCCGGACGATTCTGTGGAGGAGACGGATTCTCCGACCACCCCGGTCGAGGACAGTAACCACGGATTCAGGCCACAAGATCGCCAGGGGAATGCCCGGCAATCCCACACCACTTCCCACATCGAGAATCTCTGGCGGCGCTTCGTCCCAGGCCGAAGCAAAGGTCAGCGAGTCCGCCACGTGGCGTGCCCAGATCCGTGCGCCCTCACGCGGTCCGAGACCGCCGGCCGGAATCGCTTCGTCGATCAGCCACCCGGAATAGGTGGTCAGAGTCTCGATCTGCCTGTCGCTGATCGGATAGCCGGCCCATTCCGCGGCGCGTTGTGCATACTCTCCCGGTTCCATAGAGCGATCGTACCCGGTGACGCCGCTGATTTCGGGGATACTGATCAGGTGGATCGGTTCGTCTTCATCATGTTTCACGTGGAACCGGCACTCGAAGGACAGGTTCGAGTTTCACGTGAAACATCTGCATCCGCTGTGCGCGCAGGATCGCCCGGGTTGTAGCCCGGGCGATCCTGCTTATCTGTCTCTTCTGGGTGACTTCCCTGTCATTCAGAGGCGATTATCACCGAACGGTAGGGATCCTCGCCCTCGGAGAAAGTACGGACACCCTCGATCTCGACGACCGCGTCGTGAACGACCTTGCGTTCCGCGGCATTCATCGGCTCGAGCATGACCTCGCCGCCCTCTTCGACGACTTTGTCCGCCAGACGACGGGCATAAATGGTCAATGCCTCGCGCCGCCGGGCGTTGTAGCCGGCGATGTCCAGGCGAATCCTGGCTCCCGCCTGGCTCTTGCGCTGGACGACGGTACGGGTCAGTTCGAGGATCGCCTGAAGAACGGAGCCCTTCTCGCCAACCAGCGCCTCCGTCTGTTCGCCGGTCACATCGGCGATGATCACGTCACCGTCCACCGAACTCACTACCGTTCCCTCGAGACCGAACGCACCAACGAGGCCGTCCAGGAACTCGTGGACGATCTCTCGCTGCTGATCGATATCAACGTCCTCGGCCACCTTGGCCCCTTCCCTTGTCTTGGTCTGATCCTTTTCCCGCGATGGGGGAGTGCCGCCACTCCGCCCGCCACTCGATCGGCTCTGCGAGCCTCCCGACCTGGAGTTCTTGGAACTCCCGGAGCTCTTCGAGCCCTCTCTGCCGCCTCCGGCAGGCTTCGGTCCCGATCTCTTCTCTGAACTGCTCGTACCTTTCGAACCGCTTTGGGATCCACCGCCAGAGCCGCCCTTCTGAGATCCGCCCGAGCGGCCACTCCCGGACGATACCTCCGACGACGAGGAACTCTTGCCGCTGCGGCCTCCCCTGCGGGACCGACGACGCCGGCTGCTCCTTGGCTTCTGCTTGACCCGGACGACCGCGCCTTGCCCACCAAATCCGAGGAACCCCTTCTCGGGTTCCTGGATGACCTCTACCTCGGCGTGCTCCACCGACTCAATGCCGAGCTCCTGCAGGGCCGCTGCGACGGCGACCTCCACGGTCTTGCCGCGAACCTCAACCCACTCCATCATCGCCTCCTGCGCTTCTTGCTGCGGTTCTTCTGGGACCCCTGCTGTGGCTTTGGCGTTGTCGAGCCCGGCGTCGAACCTCTAGAACCGGAACCCGTCTTCTTCCCCGGTGGCAGTGCCTCCGGTTTCTCTCCCGTGCTCTTTGGTGGGGACGTCTTGGGAGCCGAGTCTGCCGCCTCTGCTCGCGATGCGTCGAGCCGCAGGATGAATGCCTGCTGCCCGATCCGGAAGATCTGGCTGGCTGCGAAGTACACGACAAGGCCGGCGGGGAGGTTGAAGGAGATGAACCCGAAGAAGACTGGGAAAATCTTCATGATCGCCTGGCCGGGTTGCTTCTGATTTGGATCCTGATTGCTCTTGGCCATCGTCTGCTTCTGCTGCCAATAGGCAGTGGCCATGACGACGAGGATCGTGATGATGTAGGGGAGTGCCGACAAGAACCCATCGTTGAAGGCATCGCTCGGTGCCCGGGTCAGGTCCATCCACAGGAAATCGGTGTTGAACCGCCCGATGGCGTCGGCCAGTGAGCTTCCCTCGGGAATGAACTTGGTAGGATCTTCCACATTGGCGAACTGTCTCAGAACGCTGAAGAGGGCGAACCAAATCGGCATCTGGAGGATGAGAGGGAGGCACCCCGCAGCCGGGTTGACCCCTTTCTCCTTGTACAGGGCCATCGTGGCTTCCTGCAAGGCGGCCTTGTCGTGCTTGAGATCCTTCTGGAGGCGCTTGACCTCTGGCTGGATCTCTTGCATGGACTTCATCGACCGCGTCTGTTTGAGCGTGAGCGGGAACAGAATCAACCCGATGAGAATGGTCAACAGGATGATCGCGACCCCGAGATTCGGGATCAGGTCGTAGAAGAACGAGATCGTGCTCCCCAGGAGCTGCTGTAACCCGTTCCAAATCGCTGACATTCGCTACTCCACCTCGATGGTTGTCACCCGTGCCGGCGGCACGGGGTCGTATCCGCCTTCGCGGAAGGGATGGCACCGTCCGACTCTGCGAGCAGCCATCCAACTGCCCCGCAGCGCACCGTGGCGATCGATCGCCTCGAACCCGTATGACGAGCACGTTGGAAGGTAGCGGCAACTGCGCCCGATGAAGGGGGAGAGGGTCTTGCGATACCCCAGGATGAGACGCTGCACCCACCAGCCCGGCTGGTATGGCTTCAACGTGCTCCTGAGCTCATCCACCTCGTTCCTCCATGTTCTGCAATGCCGCCTCGATCCAGGCCGTCAGGTCCTCGAAGGGAGCCCTCACGACCAAAGCCGTGGCCACCACGACATAGTCGCGGCCGCCGAGCGGGATCCGGCTCATCGCCTCTCTGATCCGGCGCTTCGCCCGATTGCGGCGCACCGCCGACCCAACCGACCTACCGGCAACGATCGCGACGCGCGAACGCCCCGGCCGACCCGGAGAGGCCCAGAGGGTCACGCCACCAACGCGGTGACGGGACCCGCTTCTGCGCACTCCTCGGATGTCGAGCCCGGAGTGAAGCGAATCGTACGGTCGGCCGCTAGGCAGAAATGCGTCGCCGCTGCTTCAGGCGACGCCGCTTGATAACGGCGCGACCCGCACGCGTATGCATACGCTTGCGGAAGCCATGCTTCTTCTTGCGGCGACGAACGTTTGGTTGGTAGGTGCGCTTCATGAAGGGGAGTCCCGACAGAGGAGGAATGCGACGAGGAGGTTACGAACCCCCTCGTCTTATGTCAAAGGATGATACGGGGTCCGGACACACCTTCCGGCCGAGAGCGCGAATTCCCGACAGCCCTCGCGAAACTTTGCCTTCGCGCCGAATCCAGTTCCTGGAGTCGAATTACCACATATTTCCACACCTTCGATTCTTTGACACCCCTGGTCAGAGCCTATTTCCAGTCGAGCGCTATCCACATTCTGCAGCCCATAAGCGACGATTTACCGCTCTTGCTCGCCGAAGTGGCCGCTCCATATACTCCGCTCCGCCGGAGGGCTCTGGCGCAACTTCCCCGACCGGGTCACCGTCGGGGCGCCAACGAAGTACGGAGGCTTCCCTGCCCCTTTGGGCGCGGTTCTCCACAACTGTGGATATGTCTGTGGACAGGTCACGAAGACGAAGACGATGACGATAGGGAGAGGGCACACGGTGGAGGCGCATCCAGCCCCCCAGCACTGGGACGAGTTTCGGGGGGCTCTCCGGGCTCAGGTGAGCCCGGTGACCTGGCAGACATGGCTCCAGGAGATCGAGTTCGCGGGCATCGACGAAGATGGATCGACTCTGCATCTCATGGCACCGTCGGAGTTCCACCTGCGGTGGATCAACGACAAGCACCACAGGGCAGTCACCGATGCGGCCATCGATGTCTTCGGCGACGTAGACATCGTCCTGACGGCCCGGCCTCCCGAAAACGTGATATTGCCGCCGGTGGGGCCCCGGCTCGGATGGCGGTTTTATGCGATGGCGGTTTTGCTCCTGGGCGTGGTCACTCTGGGCGCGTGGTTGTTCGTCAAACTCCACCGGCTAAATTATGAAAAGCCGGAAGGGTTGGGACAGCTCTCTCTTCCGGAATCCTTCTACGATCAATTGGACCGGTGCGCACAACGGTTGAACCTGCGGCGAAAACCGAGGGTCGTGACGACCACAAGCATCCAAAGTCCGGCCGTCTTCGGATTGTTCCGGCCGGTCTTACTCATGCCGGTCGGCTACATCCGCAAGCTTTCACGCAAAGATACCGAATATATGCTGCTGCACGAGCTGGCCCATATCAAAAGGGGCGACCTGATCGCGCACAGCTTGTACATGCTCGTCCAGTTGGTCTACTGGTACAATCCGCTGTTGTGGCTCGTAC
>JABMPV010000460.1 GCA_013202595.1 bacterium | reverse complement strand
TGCCTCGCCCTGAACATCGCCAATGTTCCTGGCCAGAGCACTAGAGGATCGTCAGAGGGTGCGGATGAGTTCGGACAACTCCATGGCGGTGCCTTCGACATCCTCGACCAGCATCCGGCTGTCGATGAAACCACGGCTTCGATAGAAACCCAGCGCCCGGTCGTTTGTCGCTTCCGTCTTGACAGACATTCGTCGGAATCCCGCCTCAACGGCCCATCGGGCGGCGCTCTCCAAGAGAGGTGTTTCTATCCCGTGCCCCATCATGTCTTGAAGCACGATGATTCCGACCAACTCCACGGCCTCTGCATCCTCAGATCGTGTCGCAGCGAACGCAACGACACGATTCCCCTCCCACGCCAGAAACATCCTTCTCTCTGGACCGCCGATTCGCTCCCGGATTGCCTCGGAGGTGGTCAGTTCGGCGATGACCTCCTCGCTGGCCCCCGCCCAACCCGGAGCATCGGGACCTGAGGAACGCCATGCCTCCCAGAAGAACGAAGCGATCGCGTCCACGTGTCCATCGCCGGCCTCGGTGACTCTGATCCCGAGCGTGTCGGGTGTGCTCGGCACCCCTCCAGCACCCATGCGATACCTCCTCACGATCTCTCGAGCTCAAGCGTATTCGGGGTCCCGCCACAATGATCCCATCAGACGCTGACCGTTGAACGGGTGTGCTTCTTGGGTGTCTCCTCGCCTCCCGACGATCACGGTCGGGTTGTGACCAGCACGGTCCCAGCAACCAGGAACACCAATCCAAGAAGGCTTTGCGCTCCCAGACGGACTCCCTCACCGGAATCGATCACCAAACCCACACCGAGTTGACTCGTCACCGCAATCGCGAGTGCGGTCGCCACGCCGACTCTGGTTGAAGCGAATCCGAGACCAGCGACCAGTAGCCATCCGACGACGCCAAGAGGGAACCACCACCAGAGCCTGGCGATGGCGGCAACCTCTCCCCATCCCGATCGCACAGCGATCCAGACGATCCCCGCTGCAAGACCACCCATCTGCAGCACGGTCGAAATCGCCAACAGGTTGAATCGCTCCCCAGTTCGACCAACGATTCCAACCTGGATCGCGATAGCGGCACCGATCACCGCTGCAACCAGAAGAGCACTTCCCATCACACACCTCCATAAGAAACGGATTGTGTGCGGAAAGCGAAGACTGGCTCGCACCCGGGGGTTTCACCCACATACGGCCCGCAAGGCCAGCTACATCATCCTACAAGCAGCCACCGAAGGCGATGAGAGAAGCTCCCCACCTTCCACCATTGCGATCGCATCAGACGACGACTTCCCCGGGGGATGATCCTCATCGACGGCACCCCGGGGTGACCGGCCCTCAGTCGAGGCCGAACATCACCTCTCGCAGGCGGACCCGCTGCACCTCGAATGTGATCAGATCGATGCGCAGCGATCCGAGTCGCAGGCCTCGCATCCCCTCACCCGTGTTGGTCTGGACCCGCAAGATGTCGTCTTCGTACTCGAGGACGCCGAGGCCGAGACACGAGTCGGTTCCGTCCATGACACCAACCAGCACTCCATTGAGTCGGCTGAGATCCAGTCCTGCCGGAAGGGTTGGGGCGAAGACCGTCGGCCGAACTCTCCAACGCTGGAGCGGTGGAGCAAATGCCTCAGCGAACAGCTTGGCCCGATGGGCGTGGCGGTCCTCTGGTGAAGCCGGAGCGATGTGGACGTCGACGGGAAGGACCTCGACGTCCATCGAGAAGAACCTGCGGAGCATGCCGATGAGTGGCTCCAACTCGCCACCGCTCTGGATGCCCACAACGATGTCGGGCCGGCACATCTCCATCTTGTGGTACTTGAGAGACTGGCCGATGACCCCCGAGATCAAGCCGGTCGTGTCGATGACGACCAGATCCGCCCTGTCTCGCGCCCTGTGGACGATGGTCCCGGTCGCCACGACGTGCTGGAGCACCAGGCACTCCGGCGTTATGGAGCCGACGAACTGCAGTGCATCGGCGTGCTCGAGGTCGTCCAGGTCGCTGCGGGTCTCGACGTACTTGAGGCTCACGCACGTCGGGGGGCCGGAGAGTGATTGGTCGACATCGGCATCTACGAATGCAGTCGTGCGGCCGTGATCTATGGCTGCTTCGAGGAGGCGACGGGCAAAAGTGGTCTTCCCCGTGTTGGACGCACCCACGAGCATGACGACCCCGGCCCTGCGAACGAGGTCGTCGATGATGCCTGCATGGCTGTCTTCGGCGGCCATAGGCCCCCTCTTGTCGTCTCGGGACGATCGTATCACCGGGAGGTTCGCCATCTCCCCGGCCCGACCGGCCTCCGGACCGGTAACCTGCCCGTCGCATGCTTTCCAGACCGATTGCGTTCGTGTCCGACTTCGGCCATGCCGACGAGTTCGTCGGTGTGGTCCATGGCGTCATCCTCAGGGTCGATCCGCATGCCCGAATCGTCGATGTCAATCATGGTGTCCGCCGGGGTGACGTGATGGCGGGTGCCCTTTCGCTGCTGCGAGCGATCCAGTATCTGCCCGGTGGTGTGGCACTCGCCGTGGTCGATCCGGGTGTCGGGACATCCAGAGCGGCGATCGCCGTCGAGACGGAGTGGGGGCACTTCGTCGGGCCGGACAACGGGCTTCTTGCGCCTGCGACCGCCATGGTCGGCGGCGCGTTGCGTGTCGTGTCACTGGAGGCTGAGGAGTTCCGACTGCCGGCTGCGGGCTCCACCTTCGACGGAAGGGATGTCTTCGCCCCCGCTGCTGCGGTGCTGGCATCCGGCGAGGCAGATCTGACCGACCTCGGGCCCGAGATCGCTCCGGAGACCCTGGTCCCGCTGCTGCTCCCTCTCGTCGAACACGGCGAGGATCGCGTGCAGGGACAGGTGTGGTGGATCGATGGCTTCGGGAACGCCCAGACCAACGTCTCCCCGGACGACCTCGCTCTGATCGGCATTGGCTCCGGCGACGAACTGCAACTGATCATGGGTCAGGGATCCCATGTGATCCGCTGGGGGGATGCCTATCAGGCGCCCGGGCCGATGATCCATGTGGACGCCCACGGTCTCATGGCCATCGTGGTCCCGGGAGGAAGCGCTGCCGAAGACCTCACTCTCCACGAGGGCCTGTCCGTAGGGCTCAGGTCGCTGACATGAGTTGGACGACGAAGATGGCACCGGCGATGAGGATCATCAGCAGGAGTACGAGTAGGACGATGGTGGTGACGGGGCGCATCCGGGTGGCGACATTAGCGGCGAGGGGAACATGAGCGGCCGGGTCACGTTCATCACCCGCGTCGGATGCAGCATCTGTGACGATGCAGAGCCGATGGTCCGCTCATGGGCCGATCGGATCGGCGTCGAGGTGGACACGGTCGACGTCGATCGGGAAGGATTGGCTGATCGTTTCGGGGACATGGTGCCCGTGGTGCTGGGGCCGGATGACGACGTGATGGCCTGGGGGAGGATCAACGCGTTCCGTTTGATGATCGGACTGATCGGTGTCCGGATGGGCGTCGGAGGAGATTCCTGAACCGCGACACGACCTGGTAGGTACTGGCAGGTCGATGACGGGTATCGTGCCCTCGTGAAACGTCAGATCCCGACAATCACCGTGCAGCGCCTCCCGGTGTATCTCCATTGCCTGGAAGGCCTCGATTCCTCTGTCGGCAACATCTCGAGTGATGAGCTCGCAACCGCGGCTGGTGTCAAGGCGTCCAAGCTCCGCAAGGACCTCTCGTACCTCGGATCGTATGGCACGCGGGGCGTCGGATACGACGTCCAGCACCTCGCGTTTCAGATTCGAGCTGCGCTCGGGCTCAACCGCGAATGGTCCGTGGTCATCGTTGGGGCGGGCAACCTGGGCAGGGCCCTCGCCAATTTCGATGGATTCGCAGACACCGGGTTCCAGATCGTGGGGGTGTTCGACGTCGATCCCGACAAGGTGGGGGAGACCGTCAGCGGACTGTCGGTGGAGCACATCGACGATCTCGCAGCCGCAATCATCGAGAGGAGCGTCTCGATCGGGGTCATCGCCACACCGCCCAAGGGTGCTCAGCAGGCCGCCGACCTGCTCTCGGGGTCGGGAGTGCGGTCCATCCTCAACTTCGCACCGACCGTCGTGAAGAAGCCCGATGGGGTGTACGTGCGGCGCGTCGATCTCTCGTCCGAACTCCAGGTGCTGTCGTTCTTCCTCCATCGTCACTCCGAAGACGCTGAGGCCGGGGCCTCCGAAGACGGCTGAGGCGGGGCCTCAGAAGATGGCTGAGGCCCCGGCCCCAGCCGAGGTCACTCCTTGCCGAGTTCCTCTTCGTAGCGATTCATTGCCACCAGGAACATCACGAACAGGATCACGGACCCCAGGGTCATGGCGACCGGCAGGATCCTCAACTGGAACGCATTGAGGCCTTCCAGTGACACGGGCCGAACGCCCCGGGGTGCATAG
>JABMPV010000459.1 GCA_013202595.1 bacterium | reverse complement strand
GCTTGGCAGAACGCTTTTGGCGTTCTGCTGGCGTGGAGCCCGGCAACCTCGTTTCGTTGGGTTGCTTGGCAGAACGCTTTTGGCGTTCTGCTGGCGTGGAGCCCGGCAACCTCGTTTCGTTGGGTTGCTTGGCAGAACGCTTTTGGCGTTCTGCTGGCGTGGGCGTGGTGCGCGGTGGTGGTGTTCTGCGTGGTTCCACCAGTCGCGTCACGCCTCCGTCTGGGCTTCATACGCGAAGACCTGCCCTGGGGTTCCGGCTTCGCCGGAACCCCAGGGCAACCCGAAGGGTTGCCGAAATACACCGCCGCGTCACTGACTGGTCGTACCCTTTCATCGATGCTGGGAGAGCGCGACATCGCGGTTCTCGAGTTCGAGTCGTCCTGGTGGTTGCTGCCCGGACCCAAGGATCGAGACATCCGTGAACACCTCGATATGAGTGCGACTCGTTACTACCAGGTGCTGCGCCGCCTATTGGAGGAGCCGGAGGCTCTGGCCTTCGATCCGCTGACCGTTCGACGTCTGCGCCGCGTACGTGACGATGGCCGCAGGCGGCGCCTCGAACGCCGTCTCGGCGGCCCGCAGGGCTGATCGGATGACCACTCCATCTCCCGATCGCGAAAGCGGGCTTCGAAGGATCGGGGCCGGCGCGTGGTCCCTGCTCGGTACGTTCTTCCTGTTCCTGGCCGTCGGCTGGGTGCTGCTCCAGTTCTGGGTGATCGTCCCGCCCGTGGTGATGGCTCTGGTCATCGTCTACGTGCTCAACCCGGTGGTCTCGATATTGCAGCGTCGTGGCCTGGCCAGATGGATGGGATCGTGCCTGTCGTACCTCGTCTTGATCGGCGTGTTCACGCTGCTCGGGTTCCTCGTCATCCCTTCGCTGGTCGATCAGGGCGCTGAGTTGGCGGACGATTTCCCGCGGATCTACGACGAACTCGTGGCAGATCTCGAGAACCTCGGCTCCGACATCGGACTCGAAGTGGATATCCCGTCGTACGACGAGTTCCGGGCGGACATCGAGGAGAACCAGGGCGAGTTCTTCAGCGATCAGTGGGGCCGCATCACCGACGTCACTCTCAGCGTGCTCGAGGGGGTCGTCCTGTTCCTGCTCGCGCCCGTCGTGGCGTTCTACGTGCTGCTTGATCTGCCGACCCTGCACCGCAAGACGGTCGAGTTGATCCCGCCCAAGCATCGCGCCGAGGTCGCCCACGTTGGCAGAGCACTCAGTAAGGCAGTCGGCGGGTTCCTCAGGGGTCAGGTGCTGGTGGCGCTCATCGTGGGGGTGATGACCGCCTTCGGGTTCTGGCTGGTCGATCTGCCGTTCTGGCTGCTGATCGGGATGATCGCCGGGTTCCTCAACATCATCCCCTTCGTCGGGCCCTGGGTGGGCGGAGCGCTCGGCGTAATCGTCGCTCTCACCACCCGCGATGTGGAGACCGCCATCTGGGCGGGCCTTGTGGCGCTCATCGTCCAGCAGATCGACAATCACTTCATCAGTCCGACGGTGCTGCGGGCGACCGTGCGCATCCATCCGGCGCTCATCGTCCTGGGCTTGGTGGGCGGCGCAGCCATCGGAGGGTTCTGGGGTGTCGTGCTGGCGGTGCCGATCATGGCGATCGCCAAGATCATCGCCGGCCACTTCTGGAGGACGCGGGTACTCGGCCAATCCTGGGAGGAGGCGAGCGAAGCCATCATCCCGGAATACGAAGCGGGCGACACCCTCATCGAACGCCTCCGCCGTACGGGGGAGCAGAGGGCCATCAAGGCCGAGGAAACCGATCTCGATCTGTTGGCGCCCCTGGCCGACGACGGTGAGCCCGGCCCGGAGTCGTGAGCGATCACGAGTGTGGTCGCGACGGTCGTCTGTGACCGTCTCAGGCGGCGGATCCCACATTCGGGGGCGGGCGGTACGGTTTCGGTGCATCGCCGCGTGTCCGGTCGTGTCTGAGGCGCCAAGTAGCCTTCGATTTCGCGAGTCGGGCCGGTGCCCGCCGTCGAGACGTGGAGGCCAGACATGACCGACGAGATCGCTGCGAGAGACGCGTACGCACGTGAGACCACCGCGAGAGTGGTCGAGGTTCGCGACGACGGCATCGTCCTCGATCGCACTGTCTTCTACCCCCGCGGCGGCGGCCAGCCGGGGGACACCGGAACCATCGCATGGGCCACTGGTGCCACCGCAATCGTCGACACGGTCAAGCGCGGCGGGGTGGTGCTGCATGTGCCGGCTGAAGACGCTGTGCGCCCTCCCCAGGGCACAGACGTCGGGGTGGCCATCGACTGGGACCGCAGACACCTCTTGATGCGCACCCATACGGCCCTGCACGTGCTGTCTGCCGTGATCTTCAGGGAGTTCGGGGCAAAGGTCACCGGCGGCAACATGGAGCCGGGGATCGCCCGGATGGACTTCGAACTCGAGTCCATCTCGGTCGAGTTCGGAAACGACGTGGAGCGCCGCCTCAATGAGGCGCTCAGCGAGAACCACGATGTGTCGGTCCACCAGATGGCCAGGGTCGATGCCCTCACCGATTCGGACCTCATCAGGACGAAGGTCAACCTCATCCCCGAGTTCGTCGATCCCATCCGGATCATCGATATCGGCACCATCGACCGGCAGGCCGACGGCGGCACCCACGTCGCCAACACGGCGGAGGTCGGCGAGGTCCGCGTGGTCAAGACCGAGAGCAAAGGCAAGGGCAACAAGCGCATGCGAATCCAGTTGGTGGATGGGTAGTGCTCGACCTCTTCCTGGTCGTCGCGTTCCTCCTGCTCATGGTGCGGGGATGGTTCCGCGGGTTCGTGCGCGAGGCGATGGACCTGGCCGGCCTCATCGTCGGTACGCTTCTGGCCTTTCGATTCTCCGGGCCGGTAGGAGCGGTGATCGAGAGCATGGCCAACATCGCGCCGGATACGGCCAGGATCGTCGGGGGCATCATCGTCTTCGTCCTGGTAGGCATCGGCGCTGCGGTCGGAACCTCGGTCCTCGAGCGCCACGCCCGACTCCCGGGCCTCAACCTGCCCAACCGCGTGGCGGGTGCCGGGTTGGCGCTGGCATGGGGAATCTTCCTGGCGACCATGATCCTGTCATTGGCAGTCATCCTGCCGACCCCTCCTGCCGTGGCGTCCCATCTCGGCGGATCGGCCGTCACCGGTGCGTTGACCGATCCCGATGGGGTCCCGCAGGAGGTCTTCAAGAGGCTGTCGGGTGATCGTGCCGTCGAGGCGCTGCTCAATCTGCGGGAGTTGGTCGGCGAACGTCGGGTGATCCTCGAGGACGATCAGTCGATCCAATTCCCCCCGATCGAAGGCTCCGACCTCGATCTCGTGGCGGAATCGGCCGACGAGGTGTTCGACCTCCTGAATCGGGCCAGGGTGGATGAGGGTCTGGATCCCCTCGCCTGGAGTCCCGGACTGGCAAAGGTCGGCGAGCACCACGCAGCGGACATGTACACATCGGGTTACTTCGCACACCGGTCACCGACGACCGGCACGGTGGCGGATCGGCTCGAGGTCGACCACATCACCTATCTCGTGGCCGGGGAGAACCTGGCTCTCGCCGCGACGCCCGATGAGGTGCACCGCGGCCTCATGGACAGCCCCGGCCACAGGGCCAACATCATGGGCACGGACTATCGGCGGGTCGGCATCGCAGCCATCAGAGGCCCGCTCGGCCTCATGGTCGTGCAGGTGTTCACGGGTTGAGGGGCCCGGAGAACAGCCTTTCGATGGCTTCAGGGACCGTTCCGATCTGATCGGCGTGTTCGGTGAGGATCGTCGGCACCCGTTCTCCCCGCAGCGAACGGGCCAGGGGAGGGCGGGCGGTGACCATGATCACGTGGTCCCACGCGACGCCCAGGTCACGTGCCACCTTGCGCACTACCCGCGGAGTCACGGTTGGCCCGCTGGATGCCGACGTGACGATGTCGGTGAAGTCGTGATCGATCCCCGCCACGCTCAGCAGATCCCGGAGTTCGCGGCCGGTGATGTCACCGTCGGCAACGGCCACGAGGCGGAAGGCGTCGGCGAGTATCGATATCGCCTCCCGCGCTCCGAGTCCGGCGCTGGCCCCGCCGGACGCGCCCCGGCCCTCCCATGACAGGAGGGCCGGGAACACGTCGATGACGATGAGGCGCACTACTCGGCCGGGGGCGGAGGAGGAACGTCGTCTTCGGTCTCGAGCGCCGTCTCGACTGCCTCTGCAGCAGCGGCCGGGGCTGCAGCAGCCTTATTGCGGTTCATGAAGAACCACCCGGCTGCGGCCACAACGGCGAGGATGATGACGATCAGGAGCCAGGTCGGAAACCCGCTGCTACCGCCCGACGGATCCTGCGTCGGATCCGATTCGGCCTGGATCGTGAGATTGCCACCGAACAGCGGCACAGCCCATGAGAGCGTGTTGCCATCCTGGGAATCGGCGTTGTGTGACAGGATCTTTCCGGGCAGGGTCAGCTTGACGCTGGCGGACAGTGAGTCCTCGATCAGCCCCGGGTCGAAGCCATCGAGATCCTCGCCGAATGCCTCAGCGGCGCTGGCGGTGCCATCGACCGAAATCAGCGTGTCGGTCACGGTGATGTTGAAGTTCTCCAGCAACGAGTTGTCTGTCCCGACGAGTGCCTCTTCGATCTCGGTGACGTCTGAGACCGGGGCAGTGATAATGAAGTAGTGGAGATCGCCGCGGTCCTCTTCGCTGAACTCGGCGCCGGGCATTTCGGACAGTTCGTTGCCGCTGAAGGGGTCTTCACCCTGGAGCAGCATTTCCTGGGCCTCGTCGTCGAAACCGAGTTCGACGATGACCGCCCGGAGCCGTCGGCATTGATGGTTGCCGCGAAGTTGGTCTCGATCTTGCAGGCCGTCGCGACCAGCGCGAGCAAGGCCGCAAGGGCAATGAGTCGCTTCATGACGGATTCCTCTCTTGATTCGTAATGCGACCAGTGACTTTACAGCCCAGACCCGGAACTCGCCGTCGGATTCACCCGATCCTCCCGTATCCTCGGCTGGTGACCGGATCAACAACCGAGATAGCCGCAACGCTCGCTGGAGCCTTCGTAGGCGCCTTTGAGAGCCACGTGGTGGCCCGCGTGGAGGAAATGGGGATCGACTCCCGTACCGTCGCCGGGGCCGTCTCAGAAGGCCGTTCATGGCTTGCCGGGAGCCTCAAAGCGCTCCTGTCGGGCCCGTTCGAGAGCCAGACTCGCTCCCCGCTCGAGGTCTTCCAGGAGGCCATGCGGTTTCCCACCGCCGCCCTGGAAGAGGCCGGTATACCTCCGCTGTCACGTGATCCCGTCTCCGAGGCCGCCCTTCCCGGCGATCTCTACGGTCTCGCACCCGCATCGAGTCGGGATCTGGGCGACGAGGTTTGGCAGGCGCACCTCGCATGGGGCGTTGCCAAGGCTGCAGCCCTCACCCGGCCGTCTGCCGGCGTGCTGTCGTCCAATCTCATGGATCGATCCCGCATCGAGTCGGCCATCTCGGAGTCGGGTTATCGGTCGATTGTGTTGCGAGACCTCGGTGAGTCGGCTGCCCGGTACCCTGCCGTTGCATTCGTCGATGTGACCCACGACGACGCGGATGAAGCCGTCAGAGACCTTTCTGCGGCAGGTGTGCGGGTGATCGTGTTCGGTCCCCATGTCGACGATTTCGCCCTGATCAGGGCGAAATCACTCGGGGCTCACGACGCTCTGGCCCGATCGCAGTTCTTCAGGATGATCGGGGAGTTGCTTCCTCCGCTGGTGTGAGAGCCCTCTCACGGGCGACCGATCCACGCGTCCCGGCGATCACGACGCCTGCAAGGACGATCGCCACGCCGGCCCACTGCATTGCAGAAGGCTGCTCGGACAGGATGAGGCCCGCCCAGACGAGCGCCCCCGATGGCTGAAGCAGCAGCAGGATCGATGTGTCGAGAGCAGGGAGTCGGGGGAGGGCAGTGCTGATCAGCATCCACCCGAGGACCTGCGAGACGATCGCGAACACGATCATCCATCCGTGACCCGGCCACTCCCATGCCCATGAGAAGTCCGGGTCGAACAGGCCGATCACGATTGAAGCCAGCGTCATGCCGATGGTTGCGTCGAGGAGCGGGCCTGCCGCCGGTGCGAGGTGACCCCGATTCGATTCGCGCAGTAGGAGGACGAAGATCGCATACATCACCCCTGCCCCGAGGCCGAGCAGGGCTCCAGCGACCGGATCGTCGCCGTAGGCGTCGGTCCGCCCGAGTCCGCTGATCATTGCCACCCCGATCAGGACGACAGGGATGACCACCAGAGCGGTGCGACTGGGCCGCTCGCGGTAGACCAGCCACCCGATCAGCGCCACCCATAGGACCTGGGTGTTGGCGAGCACGGTCGAGACACCGGCTCCGATCATGTCGATGGAGATGTGCCACATCGTCAGGTCGATGGCCAGCGCCAAGCCTGCGACGCCGGCAACCAGGCGAGCCTTGAGCGGCCTGGCATCGCCTGATCTGGTGATGAGGTAGATGACGGCGAGCAGCGGTATCGAGTACACGCCCCTGAACACAGCCGTGGTGAGCGGGGAGAGGCCGGCGAGTTGCACGAAGATCGCCGAGAACGAGATGGCGACGATGCCTGCAGTCGCTCCGATTCGAATCATCGGCATGACGCTAGTGCTGTGACCACAAACGTTCGCGCGGGTGTTTCAGGCTGCTCGTGATGCTGGTCGTCCCCATCGTCGTCCTTTCTCGGCACGGACTCGGGCTCGTTCGCGGCGTTGAGC
>JABMPV010000458.1 GCA_013202595.1 bacterium | reverse complement strand
TACCGACAGCGGGTGGCGCGCTGGTTCCCCCGCTCGCCCGACTAGAGCGCGCTCTCGGCCATGCCATCGAGTAGCGACTGCACGACTCTGTTGGCCAGCCGGGCGGTGATCTCCCCGGGCCGGTCGTAGAGCGGTGACACCTCGACGATGTCGGCTCCGACGATGTTGAGCTCCCTACCCAGCCGGCGCACGGCTTCCATCAGATCGCGACTCGTCATGCCGCCCGGCTCCGGTGTGCCCGTTCCGGGAGCGAACGCCGGGTCGCAAACGTCGATGTCCACCGACACGAACACCCCGGATGCATTCTCGGCGGCATATGCGATCGCATCATCGAGCACCGCGTCGATGCCCCGGGTGGCTACCTCGGACATCATGTGACAGGTCATCTGCTGCTCGGCCATCCAGTCGACGATCTCGGGCGGAGGCCAGTAGCCCCTCAGGCCGATCTGGACGAAACGACGGCCCGGAACTGCGCCCGACTCGATCAGCCGGCGCATCGGCGTACCGTGGCCGTGGAGCATCCCGTGGTGGGACTCGGCCGTGTCGGCGTGGGCATCGAAGTGGATCAGGGCGACATCACCGAATCCGTGCACGCGCGCCACGCCGGTCGCATTGGCGTAGGTCACCGTGTGGTCCCCTCCGAGGACGATAGGGATGGCGCCCTGTCTGGAGATGGTCTCGACGGCTTCGATGATGAGGTCGAGGCTCTCGGGCGTGTAGCCGGGCGGCAGATCGATGTCGCCCACATCGACGACCCCGAGTTCTTTCATGGCATCGATCCCGGTCTCGAGGCGCGGGCGCTCACCGACGAGATTGAGGTAGTCGCCCTCTCTGATGGCCTTTGGCCCGAAGCGGGCGCCGGGGCGACCGGTGGTTCCCCAATCGAACGGGGCGCCCACGATCACCACCCTGGCGTCACCGACCTCGTCGATGGGGCGCACCGGCACACCAGCGAATGCCCCGAGTGAACTCCATGCCGTCAGCCCGAATCCGGATCTCATGCGGCCAGCCTATCCCCGTCCTCGCGGGTGATGATCGGCCGCGTGCGATCCGTGACCTGGGAGAATCGGGCGATGGACATTGCTGTGAATCTGGTCGAGTCGTATCTCCGCCTCAACGGGTACCTCACGCTGAGCGAGTTCGAGGTGCAGGCGAGGGGAGCGGACGGCCGCTTCGAGGCGATCACCGACGTCGACGTCATGGGGGTTCGCCTTCCCGGCGATGTGTACGCCGGCGACCCCAACGATGGTGAGGACTGCCGCCTGCTGCTGATGGAGGATCCGGCGCTTCTGCTCGAAGACGATCTGATCGATGTGATCATCGGCGAGGTCAAGCAGGGCGTCGCAGAGTTCAATCGCGGTATCAAGCGCCACGAGGTGCTGCATTCGATGGTCAGGCGGGTGGGGTGGCTCTACGACGAGCCGATCCCCGATGTCGTCGAAGCGCTCGGGTCCGACGGCATCAGGATCTCACCGGCCAGGGGTGGGGGAGAGGTCCGCACCCGGCTGGTCGCATTCGGTCGCAGCCCGGTGACCGATCTGCACACCATCTCTCACACACATCTGGTCGAGACGATGCTCCGGTACGTCAGTGGGATGGACGAGGCGTTCAGGCCGATCAACTTCAGCGATCCCGCTCCCGCTCTGCTCGCATTGCTCCACAAGACGGGGTTCGCCGTCACCAAGGAATCGGGTCGCTGACGGACTGGAACGGCAGAGCAATAGGATACCGGGAGGCGAGATGACCAATGCGAAAGGTGGCTGGCATGGCTGACGATGGGGCACCTCCGGTGGCGTCCTTCAAGCGCATCCTGGCTGCAGTCGACCACGGCCCCGGGTGGGAGCAAGGTCTGCTCACGGCGCATCGGCTCGCATTCGACCTCGGTGCAGATCTCGTCGTGCTCCACGTCGTCACGCAGGACGAGGAAGAGGCGACGAAAGCAGCATTCGCACCCGAGGCTCCTCTCGACAAGGTGATCCAGACTGCGCGCCAGGAACTGGTTCGCTCCATGGCCGGCGTGCTCCCCGACGATTCGGTCGCCGTGCTCGCCAGGGTCAGAGCCGGTGAAGCGGCCACCGAGATCCTGCAGTGCGCGGTGGATCGCGAGTGCGATCTCATCGTCATCACCACCAGGAATCGCTCACGCGTCGGCAAGCTGGTCTTCGGCAGTGAGACCCAGTCCGTCGTCCTCCAGGCCGGCCAGCCCGTGTTGTCGGTGCGGTACGAGGGGTAACCGGCTCAGCTCACAGCCCGCTCCAGGATCGGGCCGAAGTGTGCCACGAGCTCCTTCGTGAGTGCGTCGATCGACTCGATCACGTACGGGCGCTCGTGCTGGGAGTACATCACCGTGTCGTGGCCGAGCACGGTGCCGAGGCTGGATTCTTCGTAACGCATCTTGCCCTACGCCGCGGCGATGAACTCGTCGCCCCCGACATCAAGCCGGTGCCGAACACCTCGAGGCCCCCGTCTTCGCGGATCATGCCGAACTCCGTGGAGTACCAGGCGAGCCGTTTGATGCTCTCACGCTCGTCATCAGTGGCGGCGGCGAGGAAGGTGGGAGCAAACATCTCCTGGAGTGCTGCGTAGTGGGGATGCATGAAGAACGGCAGGTGCCCGGAAGCGCTCCTCGGTCCTGACCACCTGCCAGCCGGTGGCCGGCATGATCCTGCTGTTGAGGTGGGCCAGGGTCGGGATCGACTCGCCCGGCAGATCGAGGAGATCGAACCCGCTCAGATACTCCGAGCAGGCGTGCCGGTGAATCCTCGGCAGCCGGCGCTCGTACAATTCGGCCCAGAGCCCGTGCTGATCCGCGGAGAGAATGATCTCGTCCATGAACCTTCCTCGCGGTCGGTCGCGCCGAACGGGTCGTGATCCGCATCGGTTCGGATGGTAGATATCACTCCGTGACCTCTGGTGGGTCGATCGCGTTCCTGGCGTCCGCCTGGAAGAGGGTGAGGAGCGCGTCGATCGTGGCCTCGAGTTCGGGCGACAGGTCCGAAGCATCGAAGGGGTTCTGGCCCGGTGATGACTCGAGGTCGAGGCCGCCGAACTCGATGCCGAGGATGTCCTCCATCCACCGGATCTCATCGGCGTGGGCTTCGATGATCCTCTGTTCGACGGAGTGAGGAAGCCGATAGGGGGGGCCATCCCTCTCCGCCAGGAGCTTGCTGATGCGCCAGGGAAGACGATTACCGGAATCAGATTCGTATCCCATCGCACGCAAGCGTTGGTTGACGGCAGAGAGCACGTTGCCCGAAGACATGGTCATCGATGGGTTGGCAGCCGGTGCTTCGATACCCGTCAAGAAATCGGTGGGGATCCCGACCAACCTGGCGAAGTCGGCCAATAGGGGGTTTCCCGGGTGGATGGTGGTCGGATGGAACAGCCGGAGACGTACCCGCTCGCTGCCTGCGAGCTCGATCCACTTCTCGAGGAAGAAGCGGTAGAGCGGCGCCGGGGGGGCCGTTGGCTCAGGTATGCCCGAGAGCGTGACTCCACGCTTGAGGCGCTGCTGGGCCCAGCTGCCCACCAGACTCCGTGGAGGCCTCACATACGCGATCACCATCCAGTCATCGAAGAGCCCTGCGAGCTCATTGACGAGCCGCTCGACCGAGTCGCGCTGCCAGAGCGTAAGGCCTTCGCCCGAGACGATGAAGTCGTGATCGGTGGCCTCGATCTGCCGCATGAGTCCGGACCAGATGGTCGATTGACGGGCTGCTATCTCATCGGGCGGGAGGCGGCGATAGCCGGTGAAGTGGTCCGGCTCGAACAGTTCGCGCATGGGTTGCGAGTGATTGGCCCGGTCGGCGAAGTAGTCGAAACCGCATTCGGCGAGTTGGGCCCGATGGCCGAAGAGTGCCTTCTGGATCGAGGTGGAGCCAGTCTTGTGCTGTCCGATGTGAAGGATGAGCCTGCGAGTCATCTCTGCTGCTCCGTTTGGAGAGACCGGTTGTCAGTCCGGCCTTCGGTCATTCGGCGGCGCCGGATCTCGTCATCCGGATCTTGTCGCACCAACGATGTCGGCTGCACGTTTCGGGTCGACCGGAGCGGTGACGTCGCCGTCGAATTTCAACCAGGTTCCGACGATTGCGCCGTCGGCGATGGCCAGGATGTCGGCGACGGTGTCGGCAGTGGCTCCCGAGCCGGTGAACAGCGGGGCATCGGGGACCGCCGAGCGAACCGCCTCGACACGATCGAGTGGCGTTGCAGCGCCCGTGGAGACTCCGGTCACGACGAGGCCGTGTGAACCACCGCGCTCCCAGGTGTCCCGTGCTGCGTTCTCCACCGTCAACCCTGCAGGGGGCACGGCATGTTTGACGAAGACATCGGCGAGGATGAGCACGCCCGGGGCCAGAGAGGAGCGCAGCCGGGCCACCTGAGCCGCCCGACCCACGATGGGGCCCTGGTCGGTGTGCATCTCGCCCGTGAGCACATTGACCCTGACGAAGTGTGCCCCGGTGGCTGCGGCGATGGAGACAGCCGACAGTGCGTCGTTACGCAAGACGTTGACTCCGATCGGGAGGCCCTCAGCGGCGTTGACCACCGTCGTGACGGCCCTGGTCATCGCCGAGACGGTGACTGCAGGGACGTCATCGGGGAAGAAGGGGTCGTCTCCGAAGTTCTCCACCATCAACGCGTCGAAGCCGGCATCGACGAGCGTGCGGGCATCGGAGATCGCCATCTCGAGTACCGCGTCGAAGTCGCCGGTGAAACGCGGGGAGCCGGGGAGCGGTCCCAGGTGGATCATCCCGATCAGGGGCCCGATCGGTGAGCGGCTCACAGGTAGGTGCGGGCGACTTGGAGAGCGATCTCGGCGATGGGGCCTGTCGCCGTGAGGTTCTCGGTCTTGCGGGCGTCGAGACGCCGTACGGCCACACGGCACCACTCGCCGCCGTTTCCCTTGATCAGGTTGGCGGCGCCCTCGGGGCCGAACGCCCATCGTGCATACGCCGGACCCACCAGTTCGATCCGGATGGGCTCGGAGTACTCCTCGCCTGCCTGCTCGAAGGCCCACGGCAGAGTTGCCCATCCCAGCCAGGCGATGTGGCGGGTCCGTGGCGTGTCCTCCATGTCCTTGCCCAGGGCCTCGTCGATGTCGAGGCCGTGGGCCCACGTCTCCATGAGCCGGCTGGTGGCAAAGGTCTTGGCGCTCATGTCGCCTGCGATCCAGGGGACGCGATCGTCTGCCTTCATCCGCGACAAGGCGTCGACCACGGCCGCTCGCTGATGACGCCACCACTCGATGATGGCCTGAGGCCGGAGTGCCCGTCCTTCCTGAACGCCCGCAGCATTGAAGAGGTCTACCGATCCGTAGGCCAGAGCCTCTTCGACGACGTCTTCGTTGCCTTCGAGCACTTCGGCGGCGAGGCGCTCGTTCGATGCCAGGTGGCTGATGATGTCCTGGACTTTCCATCCGGGCAGGCGCGTCTTGACCTTCCAGTCCCTATCGGGTGATCGCTGGAGCATCTGATCGAGCGCCTGCTGCTCCGCGACGAGGTCAGCGAGTATCTCGCGCATTACCCAATTCTACTCTGGCCAGGACGCTTCTCCGCCGGGAACGTAGGAGTTGAGGTGATCGACCAGCGATCGCAGCCGACCCAGGCTGCGCCTGTCGAAGCGAAACTTGATACGGGAGAGCTCAGGTACGTCGTTGTCGGCCAGTTCTTCGCTGCTCGCGGAGACCGTGTCGATGGTGCCCGAGGCGACGATGTCCGAGAACAGGTCGTTGATCTCCACCAGTTGCTGTGCCGTGGGCTTGTGCTGCACGCGGAACACCAGATCGCCGTCTACGAAGCGTTGAGAGTGGTAATTGGCGTAGAAGCGGCAGATCTCGTCGGCCGCTTCCTTCACATCGGTCGTGAACTTGAACAGTCCGAGGTCCTCGGGACGGATCATGCCTCGATCGACCAGTGTTCCCTGCACGAACGACAGCCAGCCCTCCCAGTACCCCGTGCCCGATGCCTCGATCAGGACGATGGGATGCAGGTCGCTCTTGCCGGTCTGGATGAGCGTGAGGAGTTCGAAGCTCTCGTCGAGGGTTCCGAAGCCACCGGGAAACAGCGCGAACCCGTGAGACTCCTTGATGAACATGAGTTTGCGGGTGAAGAAGTACTTGAAGTTGATGATCCTGCTGTCGTGCAGGTAGGGATTGGGTTCGTCCTCGAAGGGCAGCCTGATGTTGACGCCGAAGGAGTACTCCCTTCCGGCGCCCTGGTTGGCAGCCTCCATGATCCCCGGGCCTGCCCCGGTGACGACCATCCACCGGCGAATATCGGACATCAGCCTGGCGAAGTCGCTCGCCATGACGTAGTTGGGGTCGTCGGTGGCGGTTCGGGCAGATCCGAACACTGTCACCTTTCGGATGTCCCGGTACTTGGAGAAGACCATGAACGCGTAGCGCATCTCCTTGAGAGCGGCGTTCACCAGCTTCGTGTCGCCGCGGCCTGCGCCATCACGGAGCATCTTCAGGGACGTGATGATCATCTCGCGGGCGAGGTCGTCGTTGCCGTTGGCGTCGCGCCCGGCAGCCGCTGCGGCGACGAGCGCACTGACCTGCGCATCGAGGTCCGAGTCGCCAATGTCGTAGGGCCGCACCTGGTCTCCGTTGTCGGGATCTCCGACGGTAGCGGGCGCCGGGCGCCTCTCATGGCACATCGTCTGGCCCGGATATGCTCCCCGGACCATGCACATCGTCTGGGACTGGAACGGGACGCTGTTCGACGACCTCGCCATCGTTGTCGACGCGGTCAATGCCTCCCTCGCACACGAAGGGGCAGGTCCGATCGATGCCGACGGGTACCGTGCGGGATACCGGCGCCCGGTGCATCTGTTCTACGAAGCCATCCTCGGCGAGCCGATCGGGTCGGAGAGGATGGCCGTCATCGATCGCAACTTCCACGGCGTCTATCACGCGTCCCTCGACCGGGCCGGCCTCACCGCTGATGCTCGTGGCGCCATCCGCCTCGTCAGAGAACTCGGGGCGACCCAGTCGATCCTGTCGATGTGGTGGCACGATCGGCTCGTGCCCGCCGTGAGAGCGTTCGGGCTCGATGAGTTCATGCTGGCCGTCGACGGGCACAGGGGGTCGCCCGGCGAGACCAAGGAACAGCACCTGGTGCGCCATCTCGAGCAACTGGAGCGTCTGTACCCGGGGATTCAGGACGACGGAGTGGTCGCAATCGGCGATATCACCGATGACGCCTCGGCTGCCAGGGCGGCAGGGGTCGACTGTGTGTTGTACGACGGGGGGTCACAGCCTCTGAAGATGCTGGCTGCCGAGGGGACGCCGGTGGCGTTCACTCTGGTGGAGGCGGTCGGTCTGGCAGGAGCAGGGGCCCGACCGTGACGGCCGGGCCCCTGGGGCGTTCTCGAGAGTCTGGTCTGCCCTGTTCGGGCCGACCACCAACGGCTACCTGAAGAGACGGCTCATCACGTCGGTGCCGTCCTTGGTGCCCTGAACGATCAGTTGACCGATGGCATTGGTGGGTTCGGCCGTGAGTTGGTCGGCCAAGCCCTGAACGGTCGCGTCGAGGTCGGTGCATTCCAACTCGACGGCCCGATTGCCGATCGCTTCGCCCCGAATGGCGATGTCATCGAGAGTCTCGTTGGGTACGCCTTCGCTGATGTCGGCGAATTCCTCAGGCGAGATCGCGCCCATGAAGTCGATGACATCCTGGAGCATCACGATCGTCGCGGTGGCGAGGCCGTCGCAGTCGCCGATAGACGCCTCTGCGGCGAGGCTTGCAGCCGAAGTGGTGGTCGGTGCCTCGGTCGTTGTGGGCGCCTGGGTGGTGGTGGTGGTGGT
>JABMPV010000457.1 GCA_013202595.1 bacterium | reverse complement strand
GGCGCCGTAACTGGCACAACCGCAGCGCCGACAGCGTCGAGCTCGCCGGCCACCGAGCCCCCGGCCACCACGACCGCCGAGTCCCCGGCCACTACGACCGCCGAGTCCCCGGCCGCCACAACTACCGAGCCCCTGGCCGAAGTGGTGGTCTCCCTCGACGGCGCACCCGAAGAGGCCGTCGAGGTTCTCGAGGCTTTCTACGGTTGGCTGGCCGACCGGCGCCGGCCCGAACCCGACGTCCCGGACGGCCTGATGGCGCACCTTGCAGACGCCCGGGAGACCGGCGATCTGTTGCTGCAGGGTGAATGGTCGGCTGCGGAACTGCCCGAGAGAGACGTCATCGGCGTCGCCGCATTCGGCGAGGACGTCATCCTGCTCGTCGGCGACGAAGCCGGGTGGCGCATCGTGGGTGTGAAGCCGACCAGCGTCGGGCGCGGATCCTGGTACGGGGAACCGGTGCGCCACGTCCTCGTGCTCGGCACCGACGCCCGGCCCGGCTCATCGCAACAGGAGCTCCGGGCCGACAGCATCCACATCCTCAGCTCGGCGATCGCCGAGCGGACCGGCGCCATCGTCGGCTTCCCCCGGGACAGCTACGTGGAGACACCCGATGGGTACGCCGATTCACCAGAAGGCCACTTCCTCAAGTTCACCCACGCCAATGTCTATTTCGGCGCCGACGGCATGGTGCAGATCGCCGAGGAGGTCTCGGGCCTCGACATCGACGGCTACCTGATCACCGGGTTCCTGGGATTCGAACGGCTCGTCGACGCCTTCGCGGGTATCCCGGTGGACGTGCCCTTCGGCATGGCCGACCGCAAGGCCAAGGCGTACTTCAGCGCCGGTCTCCAGATCCTCTGGGGTGCCGACGCCCTGGCCTTCTCACGCAACCGCAACATCCCCAACGGCGACTTCCGCCGCTCGCTCGATCAGGGCCTGGTCATCGACGCGGCCCTCGGGAAGGTCCAAGAGGAGTTCGGTCTGCTGGACCTTCCTGCACTGCTGGCCATGCTGTTGGAGTTCACCTGGACCGATCTCGACGCCGAGGCCCTGCTCACCGTCGCCGCCGGCGCATTCGAAATGGATCCCGAAACGATCGCCAACATCGTGCTCTCCGGATTCCCGACATCGCGGAACAGCCGGTTCGTGGTCCTCCTCGACGACGAGGTCGCCGACATTTTCACCGATCTCGAGGATGGCATACTCACCGAGGAACTGCCGCCGGGGACGCTCACGTACGACGAGGGCGGACCCTGAGGATTGCGGGAGAGGCCTGGCGGTTGTGCCGGCCTTCGTGTCGGTGATCCGGGCGTCACTGGACCCTCAGCACCCCTGTCGCTATCTTTCCGCCATTAACTTCCAGATCAGGGTGGCTGCATAGAGAGATCGGCGATTGGCTCCCCAATCTGTGGCGTTTCTGTGTGTAGTGCTCTTCGCAGGAGCACGACGGCTTGCGTTGAACGGCTCAATCATCGCCGCGAACTCGGCGATACTTGGGGGATGCGGAGGATCGCGGCTGTTGTACTCGTGTTGATAGTGGCTGGGTGCGGATCGAGCACGTCCGAAGCCACCGATGTGACCAACGTGTCGGAGGGCACGACGTCATCGAGTCCGGGGTCGGCGGCCACCGGGCCTTCGCCCACGTCCGCAGCATCATCGACGTCCGCCATTCCATCGACGTCAACTGCACCATCGACTTCGATCGGGACTCCGACAACCGTGCCGTCATCCGCCACGACTGTGCAGGTCGATGCGGATCTGGTGGTCTTCATTGCCACCGTTGAGGAGTTGGTGGTGGGGACATCGTTTGAGGGTGAGGCACTCAACGAGCCCGACCTGTTTGTAGCCACCGGGAGGTACTTCTGCGAGCGACTCGACCAGGGCGACACTCCAGATGATGTCCTCGTCGCCTATCTCGACGAAATGGCGGGCGGTGTCGACGTCGCTACCGACGACCAACTCGTCCTGGCCGGAGCGCTCCTCGGAGCGGCCGTAGGCGTCCTGTGCCCGCCACATGCCGGCGTCGTCGGCTAAAGATTCTCCTGGTCATCGGTCGATGGTTCTCCGTATGATGCGTGTCATGAAGCGGCTTGCGGTGGTGTTCACGGTGGTGGCCTTGATCGTGGCCTTTGCGCTTCCGGCGTTCGGTGCCCCGGGCCATGCGACCGGGCTCGAACGTGCCAGGGAGGTGGCCGCAAGAGGCGTCGAAACGGCCAAGGGCCTGACGAACGGCCCCAACGCCGACCGGGCGACCGGGCTGGAGCGGGCTGCTGAGGCGATCGCGGCTGCTCTCGAGCGCGGTAACGGCAACGGAAACGCCTACGGCCGGGACAACAGTGCCGCCGTCCATCAGATCCTGGCCAACGGCGGCTCGCCTTCGGAAATCGCCGGCGAGCACGGGCAGGCGGTTCGCGACATGGTCCACGCCTACAACGAGCTTCGAAAGCAGAACCGCTGACGAACCCCCCTGCGCCGACTGCACTCAACCGACCGACACGCTCAAACAACTCGGTGAGACGAGCAGCCCTTCAGCACCGTTGACCTGTCCAGGGTCGCGCTCGTCCGGCCTACGTCGAGTGCTTCGGCGTGTAATACGACGCGGAGGCCTCTGATGGATGGCGGCGTGCCGAGAGGAATCGCAGGGCGATCTGGACCATCGGGCCGATCGACACCAGGAACCACAGGGTCCCCCAGCCGAGTGTCCCTCCCAACAGCACACCCACCACCATCACCGTCGTCTCGATGCCGGTGCGCGCCTTCCAGATGGTGACGCCGCGGCGTGCCATCGCCGTCATCAGCCCGTCCCTGGGCCCGGGGCCCAGCCTGACGCCCAGGTAGAAGCCCGAGCCGATCGCCACCACGGCCGGGCCGGCGATGGCGAGAGCGATACGGACACCGACCGATGAGGGGTCGCCGATGATCCGGATCGTGAGATCGAGCGACGGGCCGATCATGAGCACATTGAGCACGGTTCCGATCCCGATCGGCTCACGGAGGGCAACCGTTGCGATCAGCACGATGGCCCCCGTGAGAATGACCGCGGTGCCGATGGTCAACGGGGTTCGCTCGGCGATGCCTTCGTGGAAGATGTGCCACGGAGACAGTCCCTGAGCGCTCTGGACGCTCATCCCGCTGCCGACGCCGAATAGGACCAGGCCCAGCACCAGGGCGGGGAGACGACGAGCCTGGACGGCGAAGGGAGGCATCCGGTGGACGGTAGCGTGGCCGGTATCCGACGTCCGCCGTCCGACCTCCGGTATTCGATTCGGCTCTTCGTCCACAGTGCGCCATCCCCATCGTTCGACTCGCTCCCGGTCTCTGGTAGGAACCGCTTGACTCTCCCCCCGGGGGAGGCTCCACGATGGAGGCACCAGGAGGTGACAGGGAGTGAATCTGTTTCCGATCGGCCGGTTCTCGAGGATGACGCGACTGTCTGTGAAGGCCCTGCGTC
This sequence comes from bacterium, assembly GCA_013202595.1. GTDB lineage: Bacteria > Actinomycetota > Acidimicrobiia > Spongiisociales > UBA11373 > JABMPV01. Next base: position 9,214 of record JABMPV010000457.1, on the reverse strand, counting down.
TGTACGACGAGAACGGCCTCCTTCCCCCGGCTCACGTCGACCCGTCGTCCGGATACCGGTACTACGACTTCGGGCAGGCGAATCGGGCGTAAGCGGTCAGGGTCCTGCGCTCGGTCGATATGCCACTCGAAGAGATCCGGATGATCCTCGACACCGATGACCCGAATGTGGCGCGCACATGCCTGCTGGCGCACCGCGAGTGGCTGGCCGATCGGTTGGAAGCTCATGAGCGCATGCTCGAGCATTTCGAGTCGCTCATCCAACGTGAGGAGATAGTCGTGCAGTATGAGATAGGGATCATCGAAGTGACCCCACAACTCGTGGCAGCCACCAGGGTTCACACCAATCTGCGTCGCATCGGGGAGGACATCGGCGCCGGGTTCAGATCGCTCATGGGGTCGCTGGCCCGCGAGGGTGCGACGCCGTCCGGACCGCCGTTGATCGTGTACCACGACGTCATAGACGAGGAGACCGATGGAGACATCGAGATCTGCGTGCCGGTCGGATCTGCGATCACCGGCGACGCAGCGGTCTATGCACGGGAGATCGAGGGCGGGGCGATGGCGACCACCGTCCATCGCGGCCCCTACGAGGGGATCTCGTCGGCCTATCAGACGCTGATGGGTTGGATCTCGGAGCACGGCCACGAGGGCGCCGGGCCCCCGAGGGAGATCTACCTCAATGACCCCAGGGAAGTGGCGCCGTCTGATCTCCTGACCCGGGTGGAGTTCCCGATCTGCTCAGAGGGAGGCTGACGGAGCGACTGCCCGGACGCCTGTCGCCGATCGACTGCGGACTGATGACCGGGAGGGCACGGGGCACCTGCCACCTGTCACCACCAATGGGGTCTACCGGCCCGATGGGGTGGGATCTGACACCGCTACCGTCGGGGTACTACAGCTTTCCAATCCTCCCGGAGGGACCCATGTCCAAATACCTCGTCAAGGCCTCGTACAGTTCCGAGGGGACCCGCGGGCTTCTCAAGGACGGCGGGACAGGCCGGATGGAAGCCATCGAGGCGCTGCTCGAGTCGATCGGTGGCTCACTGGAATCCTTCTACTACGCCTTCGGCGAGGACGACCTCATCTGGATCTGCGATCTCCCGGGTGACGCCGATGTGATCGCCATGTCGCTGGCCGTCAATGCAGGCGGCGGTGCCCGGGTGAGCATCACGCCGCTGGTGGCGCTCGAGGACATCGACGAAGGCGTGCGCAAAGCCGTGTCGTATCGGGCTCCCGGCGGTTAGCCGGCGTCAGTCCAGCATCTGATCGGGTCGCAGCCCGCGCACCGAACGTTCGGCGACCTCTGTGACGCGCCGTGAACGGGCCTCCGGCCGCTTCGCCGAGACCAGCTACCAGAGATAGGCCTTCTTGATCGACGCCGGGAAGGCCTCGAAGCCCTCGGCGGCTCCCGCTAGCGCGGCAAAGGCCCCGACGAGGTCGTCGACCTCATCGAGCAGTGCCCATGAGCCGTCCGCCCGTGCAGCCGTGATCATCACGGACCCGACCGGTTCGATGAGACCGGTTGCCTCGAGCCGCGCGACCCGATCCTTGTTGGGTCGAGACCAGGTGCTTCCCGGCTTTCGTGGCGTGAACAGTTGCCGATACCGCCGCTCGTCCACTCTCCGGACGATGCTGTCGATCCAGCCGAAACTCGGCTGCCCACTCAATGACCGCGTTCACCAGTGCGGTGGCGATCCCGGATCTGCGGTGGGCGGGGTCCACCCACATCCCGGCCAACTGGGCCCGAACGTCACCACCGCGGCGGAAACCTCCTGCCATCGCGACCGGATCGGCGCCCGACCATGCGGCCATCGTGAGCGAATGGCTGCCGGATGCGCCGCGTGCAGCGGACTCTCGCCAGTGGGAATCCGGGTAGGCCAGGGCCTGATCGAGGGTGGTCTCGAATGCGTGCGGGTCATCGGCGAGTGCGCGGAGGCGTAGGGCCCGTAGGGCTTCCCATTCATCGGGCGCCACCCGTCGTATGCCGATCGATGTCACGTCGTCGAGTCTGCCATGGGAGGGAGCGCCCGGATACTCCGTTCGGCCGACATCGGTGTGTAACGTGGGATGGAGCGATGCGGTGACACCCGGTGCTCGCCGGGCAGTTCCGTGACGCCGTTTTGCTGTGTGCAAACGCGCGTGTATCATGCTCGTTCGGCCCTCAGGGGCCAGTTTGGTGTGTTTGCAGGCACGTAGCCGATGACGTCGCGAGCGACCGTCGAAGCGCTTCCCAGACCCCACGTAGGTGGGTGGGTGGGTGCGCCCCGACGACCTCGCCAGGAGCAGATCGACCGATGAAGGTCAGACCATCAGTGAAAACCATGTGTGAGAAGTGCCGGGTCATCCGGCGCCATGGCCGCGTTTGGGTCATCTGCTCGAATCCTCGGCACAAGCAGCGTCAGGGGTGAATTGATGGCTCGTATCGCAGGTGTTGACCTGCCCCGGGAGAAACGACTCGAAATCGGCCTTACCTATATCTTCGGCATTGGCCGGAGTAGGGCCATTCAGGCGTGTGAGGCCCTCGAGATCGATCGCGGGACGAAGATCCGGGATCTCACCGATGACGAGGTGGTGCGCCTCCGCCAGTTCATCGACTCCAACTACAGCGTCGAGGGCGACCTCCGGCGTGAGGTTTCGCAGAACATCAAGCGCAAGATCGAGATCGGGTCCTACCAGGGTGTGCGGCATCGCCGCGGCCTGCCGGTACGAGGGCAGCGGACCCACACGAACGCCAGAACGCGGAAGGGTCCGCGCTCGGCGATTGCCGGCAAGAAAAAGGTACGCAAGCACTAACGCGTCGCGGAGGACTGAGTGGCAGAAAAGAAGCAACCGCGCCGTCGGCGGGACCGCAGGAACGTCCTGCACGGTCAAGCACACATCACGGCGAGTTTCAATAACACGATCATCAATATCTCCGACCTGGAGGGCAACACCTTGGTGTGGACCTCAGGGGGGACCGTCGGCTTCAAGGGCTCTCGCAAGAGCACCCCGTACGCCGCGCAGGTCGCCGCGGAGCAGGCCGCTCGCCGCGCAGGCGAGCACGGCATGCGCAAGGTGGATGTGATCGTGAGCGGTTCCGGCTCAGGCCGCGAGACCGCGATCCGCACCCTCCAGACCATGGGCATGGAGGTCACAGGAATCCGCGATATCACGCCCATTCCGCACAATGGTGTTCGTCTCAAGAAGCGTCGGAGAAACTAGATGGCTCGATACATTGGACCCGTCTGCAAGTTGTGCCGCCGCGAGCGCACGAAACTCTTCCTCAAGGGAGCTCGCTGCGAATCGTCGAAGTGCGGGATGGAGCGCAAGCCCTATCCGCCCGGTGAGCACGGCAGGGGAAGGGTCAGGGAGACCCAGTACCTCATCCAGTTGCGTGAGAAGCAGAAGGCCCGTCGCATCTACGGCGTGCTCGAAGCGCAGTTCCGCAACTACTACAAGGCGGCAGCGAAGCAGCGCGGCATCACAGGTGAGAACCTGCTCCGCATGCTCGAGACCCGTCTCGACAACATCGTGTACCGCTCCGGCCTCGCCGAGTCGCGGTCCCAGGCGCGCCAGCTCGTCTCCCACGCTCACTTCCTGGTCAACGGGCGCCGTGTCAACGTGCCGTCCTACCGGGTCAAGCAAAACGACGTCGTCACGCTGCGCGAACGGAGCCAGGAGCTCCTCGTGATCCAGCACGCGATCGACACCGCCGGGCAGCGAACCAGCCCCGAGTGGATCGATGTCGACCGCGATCGCCGCCAGATCACGATCACAGAGCTGCCCAATCGATCACAGATCGATACGCAGGTCCAGGAACAGCTCATCGTCGAGCTGTACTCGAAGTAAGGGGCATCCAAACGTGTTGATCGTCCAGCGTCCACACATCGAAGAAGAGATCGTCAACGAGATGCGATCGCGTTTTGTCGTCGAGCCTCTCGAGCCCGGATTCGGGTACACCCTCGGAAACACACTGCGCCGCACGCTGCTCTCCCGGATTCCCGGTGCAGCCATCACATCGGTGCGCGTCGAAGGTGTCCAGCACGAGTTCTCGACCATCGAAGGCGTCGTCGAAGACGCCGTCGATGTCATTCTCAACCTCAAGGGCGTCGTCCTCCGCGTGGAGGTCGACGACCCGCAGACCATCTACCTCTCGGCCAAGGGAGCCGGCGTCACCACAGCAGGCGATCTCAAGGTCCCTGCCGGCGTCGAGGTGATCAACCACGATCACCACATCGCCACGCTGTCTGCCTCCGGCAGCCTCGAGATGGAGATGACGGTCGAGCGGGGCGTTGGCTATCGCACGGCCGAGCGCAACAACAAGGGCGATGCCATCGGCATCCTCCCCATCGACAGCATCTTCTCGCCGGTCCGCAAGGTCGCGTTCACCGTCGGCACCACCCAGGTGGGCCAGATGACCAACTTCGATCGCCTCGTCATCGACGTCCATTCGGACGGCTCGGTCAGCCCTCAGGAAGCCGTGTCGTCCGCAGGCAAGACGCTCGGTGAGCTCATGAGCCTGTTCGCCGATGTCGGTGAGGGAATCGGACTCGCGTTGGGTGACATCATCACGGCCGAGTCGGCTTCGCCCGACCTCGACCTCCCGATCGAAGCCCTCGACTTGAGCGAGCGTCCCCGCAACTGCCTGCGCCGCGCGCAGATCCAGACGGTCGGCGAACTCGTCGTCAAGACCGAAGAGGACTTGCTCAACATCACCAACTTCGGCCAGAAGAGCCTCGAAGAGGTCGTCGCCAAGCTCGACGAGCTCGGCCTGTCGCTGGTCGCTTCAGAAGAGACCGAGGAGGTCGCAGGCTGATGCCTCGCCCCAAGCGTGGGCCCCGCCTCGGCGGCAGCCCCAAGCACCAGAAGCACATGCTGCGGAACCTTGCTCAGGACCTGTTCTGGGAAGGGCGGATCACCACCACGGTGGCTCGCGCAAAGCTGGTGCGCCCCTATGCCGAGCGCATGATCACCAAGGCACGGACCGGCACCTTGCACGCCAGGCGCCAGATTCTCGCCCAGATCGAGGACACCGAGGTCGTCACCAAGCTGTTCGATGAGGTCGCTCCCCGGTACGCAGAGCGTCCCGGCGGCTACACCCGCATCATCAGGGTCGGTCCCCGCCGCGGCGATGGCGCCGAACTGGCCATCATCGAGCTCGTCTGAGGTAGCCCTCAAGGAGGCGGCGGGAATCCGGCGCCAACTGGCTAACGTCGGCTGTTCATGATCCGTCGGTTCTGGTCGGCGCTGCTCGCCGTATTCAACCCCCGCGCCACGGCAGGGTTTCTGGCCCTGTCTGTGATCGTCGGCGTATTCGTCGGATTGGCTGCTGCTGCGCTGATCGGCGGCATCGAGGGCCTCAAGTGGGTCGTCGAATGGGTGGGCCACGAATCGGGTATCCCCAGGATCATCGCCATGCTCGCCGTACCGATCGGCCTGCTCGTGGCCTGGACGATCGCCGAGCGGTTCGCTCCCGAAGTCGCCGGCGACGGTGTTCCCGAGGCCATGGCCGCGGTGGCCATCAGATCCGGGTACATGCCGACCAGGTCGGCTCCCCTCAAAGTGATCGCCACGTCCTTCACCGTGGGTCTCGGCGGGGCTGTCGGTCGGGAGGGCCCGATCGTCCAGGTCGGTGCCGCGATCGGCTCATCGATTGCCCGTCACACCGGTCTCGGCGAGGACAGGGTGCGTTCTCTGGTCGCGGCGGGTGCCGGAGCCGCTATCGGAGCATCCTTCAATGCCCCTATCGCAGGGATGCTCTTTGCGATGGAGATCATCCTCGGCAACTTCGCCGTCCGTCACCTCAACGCTGTGGTCGTCACGTCCGTGACCGCTGCGGTGACCACCAGGCTGATCGTCCGCGAAGAGCAGATCCTTCGTGCCTTTCCCCACGGCCTCGGTGATCCGCGCGACCTGGTGCTCTACGCGCTGCTCGGGTTGCTCGCCGCGGTAGTCGGCTACGCCTTCCTGAGGGCTCTGTCGGTCAACGAACGGATCAGGACGGTCCGACCGGGCTGGCTTCGACCCGTCGCTCTCGGCCTGGCGGTCGGAGCCATCGGCATCATCGAGCCTGAGATCCTGGGAACCGGTCAGGAGACGGTCGGGTTCCTGCTGGATCTCGTCAACAGGGACGCCATCGTGTGGTGGTCGCTGCTGGCACTCGTGGGCTGGAAGATCCTCGCCGCCACCCTCACCCTCGGAGCAGGCGGTTTTGGTGGCGTGTTCATGCCGAGTCTGTTCATCGGTGCGGCGCTCGGTGCCGCCATGGCTGATCTGATCGGCCCGGTCTGGGGACCCTCCAACCTCTCACCCGGAGCCTTCGCCGTCGTCGGCATGGCGGCGACGTTCGCTGCTGTTGCCCGGGCGCCACTCACATCGATCCTCATCGTGTTCGAGATCACGGGTGACTACGGGCTGGTGTTGCCACTGATGCTCGCCGCATCCCTGGCGACACTGATTGCCGATCGACTGCATCCCGACAGCGTCTATCAGGCGGTGTTGCATCGCCAGGGCATCAGACTCACCAGGCGCGGTGAGGTAGATGTCCTCGATACGGTGCAGGTCGGCGACGTGGCCTCCAAGGTCTCGGCGACCGTCGATCCTGCGATGACCACGGGAGCGGTCCAGGGCCTGTTCGATCGGACCCGCCATCACGGATTGCCCGTGGTCGACGGCGACGGGCACCTCGTGGGCGTCATCACCATCACCGACATCATGCGCACCGGGGGTCCGTCCGATCAGGTCGTGGCTGCCGATGCCATGACACCGAGGCCGGTCACCGTCACTCCCGACACTCCCGTCAGCGTGACGCTCGAACGGATGGCGGCTCTGGGTGTCGGGAGGATCCCTGTGGTAGACGAGGACGATCCGACCTCCTTGCTCGCTCTGTTCAGGCGAGAGGACGCCGTCACGGCCTATCACCTCGCCCTCGAGAAGGAGGTCGTCCACGAAGTGGACCAGGCGCGTCTCAAGACCCGTACCGATCCGGGAGCGGGATTCCAGGACATCGAGGTCCCGATCGGGTCGATCGCCGACGGCCGTCCGATCAAACAGTCACCGATTCCCGGCGGGGTCACCATCGTGTCTGTCCGCCGCGGATTGCGGGTCACGGTCCCCGACGGCAACACGGTGCTGCGTTCGGGCGACGTCCTTACGGTCTTCTCGTCGAAGGCGGCGAGCGATCGCCTGATGGAGCGCCTGCGGGGGAGCGAGGAGACGACGGCCGAGCACAGGGTTCTCGGTGCCGATTCCACCGCGCGATTCTTCGACCTCGAGGTTCCCAGCGGGTCAGTGGCCGATCAGCGGGAGATCAAGGCGTTGGCGGTGCCGAGCGGGTGCACCGTGGTCTCCGTCCGCCGCGGCCTCGAGGTGATGGTGCCCGACGGCAGCACGGTGCTCATGGCGGGCGATGTGCTGACCGTGTTCGCCGTGATCGACGCGAGGACCCAGTTCGCCGAACGACTCCGGGCCGCCTCCGAAGACGCCTGAGTCACCTCACCAGCCTGTGTCGGCCCCCGATTGATAGTCGTGGGCGGTACAGCGAGTCGGGGATCGATCGAAGCCCCTTGCCGCCGGCGCCGTCTCGATGAACCTCAGATAGAAGCAGGCTCCCGAGTCGGACACAGTGGCGAACGCCAACTCCGAACCCCGTTGTGGTCATCGACCGACACCTGGTTGGGTCCGGTCGGTTCGTTGAAGTGGTCCACCCATGTGACCGATGGCTCCAGGGAGGGCAGAAGAACCAGCAGCGTGGCCCGGCCGGGGATCGCGCCCTCTTCGAGGAGCACGAGATTCGCCGTCTTCTATGCGGTGATCAGCGTGGCCTGGGCGGCTCTGTCCTGGGGGCTTCTACGGAAGCTGAGGAATGAGGGAATGGCGATCGCGATCAGAATGGCGATGATCATCACCACGACCATCAGCTCGATGAGAGTGAAGCCCTGGTCATCTGAGCGCTGCATATTCATTCCCCCGCGGATCATGCGCCATCTCCTTCGAGTGGCTCACATTCGATCGGCACTCGCCGCGGAATCCTTGATGGCGTGCGGCTCGATTCGGATGACCACTCGCTATCGTCCCGGTGCCCGCCCGATCACAGGAGCAGCCATGTCCCGGCCTATTCGCCTCGCGTTCCAGATCCACCCCCAGCACGCCCCGTACGACGTGCTGCGGCAGGCGGCCGTCGACGCAGAAGAGGCCGGCGTGGACATCATCTACAACTGGGATCACTTCTATCCCTTGTACGGCGAAGCAGACGGAGCGCACTTCGAATGCTGGACGATGCTGGCGTCTCTCGCCGAGGTCACCGAACGGGTCGAACTCGGGCCGCTGGTCACCTGCAACTCGTACAGGAACCCCTCGTTCCTGGCCGACACGGCGCGAACCGTCGATCACATCAGCGGTGGCCGTGTGATCCTGGGCATCGGATCCGGCTGGTTCGAGCGGGATTACACCGAGTACGGGTACGAGTTCGGCACGGCGCGGGGCCGTCTCGATGCACTGGCTGAGAATCTTCCGATCATCAGGGATCGTCTGGGCAGGCTCGACCCTCCGCCCGTGCGGGACATGCCCCTCCTCATCGGAGGAGGAGGCGAGAAGGTCACGCTCAAGATCGTGGCCGAGCACGCCGACATCTGGCACGGCTTCGGAGACCCCGACACGTACCGCCACAAGATCGCGGTCCTCGATGAGTGGTGCGCCAAGATCGGCCGCGATCCTGCGGAGATCGAGCGCTCGTGTGGTGTGCCGATGGATGAGAACGGGAATCCCGCGTACGGCGACAAGATGATCGAGGCGGGTGCCCACCAGTTGACCGTCGGTCTCGGTGGGCCGGAGTTCGATATCTCGTTCCTCACCGATTGGGTGGCGTGGCGCGACGACCGCAACGCATCACGGTGAGTATCGACCCCCGCCGCGAAGCCGTGCTCGACGAGTTGCGCCTCCACCGGCCTGCAGACGAACTCGAGGCCGAACACCTCGCCCGCGCCATCGCCGTGACCGAGGGCACGACCAATCCGTTCGACCGGAGCGGGTTCTCTCCGGGCCACCTGACGGCGAGTGGGTTCGTCGTCGACACCTCGGGCACCAGGGTTCTGCTCATCCACCACGGGATCATCGACGCCTGGCTCCAGCCGGGCGGTCACGTCGATCCCGAAGACCCGGATGCCGTCTCCGGGGCCCTGCGCGAGATCGCCGAGGAGACCGGGGTGACGGCGCTCACCCGGATCGGTGAGGGC